>CAYXKO010000058.1:0-10400 GCA_964465435.1 uncultured Saprospiraceae bacterium
CCCGACGCACCGAAATAGCCAGGTATGCCACGCACCACCTGCAGCTCAGGCCCGGCACCAACGTAGCCGTACTCAATATGATGCTGTACTACATCGTCAAGGAAGGCCTGGTAAACAGGGATTTCGTGGACACACGTACAGAGGGGTTTGAGGACTTTAAAAACAATCTTCTTCAACTGAATATCGACGAACTGGAAGCGGTGTCGGGTGTACCCCGCGAGCAGGCAAGGGCGGCAGCAATTGCCTATGCCGGTGCGGGCAATGCCATGTGCTTCCATGGGCTGGGCGTGACAGAACATTATCAGGGCACTTATACCGTCATGCTGATTGCAGACCTTGCCATGATCACGGGCAATATCGGAAGACCTGGCGTGGGAGTAAATCCGCTTCGGGGACAAAACAACGTGCAGGGTATGGCAGATATGGGGGTTCAGCCCTACCAGGGAGCCGGTTATCTCGATTTGACCGATCCTGCCGTATTGGATAAATATTCCAAATTCTACGGAGTTGAGGTGCCGAGGGAAATCGGTCTTAAAATTCCTGAAATGTACAATGCGGCCATTGCCGGTGAATTCAAAGCTCTTTGGGTCATGGGTGAAGACATGGCCCAGTCCGATCCCAATACCAACAAGGTGATACAGGCTTTGAAAGAATTGGATCTTTTGGTTGTGCAGGAACTCTTCATGACCGAAACGGCTGAATATGCACATGTCGTTCTTCCGGGCGCTTCTTTCCTGGAGAAATCAGGTACCTTCACCAACGGAGAACGACGCATTCAGCGCGTACACCAGGTAGTAAAACCCATAGGTGATGCGAAAACCGACGGCCAGATCATCGTTGACATCATGAACCGCATGGGATATCCCCAGCCCGACTATGATCCCAAATCCCTGCTGGAAGAAATTTCACAGATCGTTCCTTTCTTTGCCGGTGTAAAGTGGGACGAACTTGGCGAAAACGGAAAGCAATGGCCGGTATTGCCGGATGGATCCGATACCAAGATCCTTCACAGGGAGGAATTCAAAAGAGGAAAAGGAAAATTCGTTTTCAGGGATTATGTAGAAACGCCTGAGATACTCAATCATGCAAGTGAATATCCCTACATACTGACCACAAACCGCGTACTGGAGCACTATAACGTGGGCACCATGACGCGCAGAACGGGAAACGCTGAAATCGTCCAGGAAGACATCCTGATGATTCACCCCGATGATGCCGCCAAATACAACATCACTACAGGAGACCTCGTTGCAGTCGAATCTGCGCGCGGAGAAGTGAGTGTACGGGCAGTGGTGACCGATGAAGTAAAAGCCGGAGTGCTTAGCACCACCTTCCACTTCCCTGAACTCAAACTGAACGTCGTGACTTCTGATGTCAGCGATGAAATAGCCATGTGTCCCGAGTACAAGGTGGTCTCCTGCAGAATACGAAAAGTCTGATCGAGGTATGCAATCCAAGGCCGAAACCCCTGAGGAATACATGGCTTCCCTCCCGGAAGAGCGGAAGAGCGCCATGTCACGGCTCAGAAAAACGATTCTTGAAAACCTCCCCCAGGGCTTTGAAGAGCGGATGTCCTACGGAATGCTGGGATACGTGGTTCCGCATTCCCTCTACCCTCCGGGTTATCATTGCGATCCCAAACTGCCCTTGCCCTTTGTCAACCTTGCCTCACAAAAAAACAACATTGCCCTTTATCACATGGGCATCTATTCAGACAATGAGCTGCTGGCATGGTTTCAACGCGAATGGCCCCGGCATACCAAATTAAAACTGGACATGGGCAAATCCTGCATCCGATTTAAAAAACCCGACGACATTCCTTACGAGCTGATCGGCCAACTGATGCAAAGGATCAGTCCTTCGCAATGGATAGAATCTTATGAGAAATTGTACAGGAAATAGAGATCTGAAAGTCTCTGTCCCCTGGAGGAGCATTTAAAATTTCTTTGCCAGCTTGTGGCTCGGGCGCTCCACCAGGTAGTAAAACAGGGAAGATGCGGCTACAGCTGCCATCAGGCTCAGAAACATGTGCAGATATGGATGCGAGGCCGGATACGATCTCCTGCAGGCATCCATGAGTACCCAGGCCACCTGAATGTGGATCAGATAAAAGGAATAGGAAATGGTTCCGAGGAATATGAATGGCTTGATCCTGAAATTGAGAAAGTACATCACCAGAACGGCAAAAGCCACCGCAGATAAATGGTAAAGATCAAAACACCAGTAGGTGATTCCCCAGCAGACGAGAATGGCCCAAACAAATTCTTTCCTGGAAATCTTGCCCGTCCTGTAATGAAAGAACAACATGCCGGAAACAAAATGGCAACCATAGTAAAAAACGCTGTGATCCAATTCGGTCCAACGACCCATGCACAAGAGAAATAATAAGCCGTACCTTAACCATTTGTTCTCAGAAAAAACAAAAGGAAAAACCAGTGCGGCCAGCAGGTAATACTGCACCTCAACGGCCAGACTCCAGTATATTCCCTTCAGCCAGGGCTCATCCAGAAAATCATTGATGTGCAAGACGTGATACAATAGGTTTTGGTAATCAATTTGGATGACCTTGTCCTCATAATGCACAAAGAACTTGGAGATATAATCCACCAGAAAAATCAGCATTATGCTTGCCCAATATGGCGGTTCGATCCTAATCAGTCTTTTGAGCAAAAAATTTCCCGTATCGCGATACTGATGATTTCGCAGATACATCGTATAGGGTATGACGAATCCGCTGATCACAAAGAAAATCTCGACACCCAGATATCCCCTGGAAAAAATATAGCGCAGAAAGTCGTGCTCTTTTAAAAAACCTTCTGATAAATGATACAGACAGACCAACAAGGCCACCCATCCCCTGAGTATGTCAATTGAATAAAAATGTCGTTCTTTCATTTTGTCTGAATGACAAAGCTATGACAATTGAGAGATTCCGCTACCTTTGAATGAGTCTGAAATGATGTCAAATTTATTGTTGCTTTCTCTGATCTTTCTGATAAACACAGACCCCATGGAACCCCACGGCCCAAGACCCGACAGTTTGTACCTGCACAGTGTCTCCATGAACAGAGAAATTCCCTGTCTGGTATTCAAACCAGGATCCGGTGCATCGGATTTGAAGCGGTACCCGGTACTCTATCTCTTGCATGGTTATGACGGAAGCTGGCTCAGCTGGGACTGGTTGCAGGAGGATTTGCAGGATTGGTCTGACCGCTATGGCATGTACATCGTTTGCCCGGACGGTGCCAACAGCTGGTACCTGGACAGCCCCATCGATCCGGAAATCCGATACGAGAGCTTCCTGGCCCTGGAATTGCCGGGGCTAATCGACCGCATTTATAATACCATCCCCACGCGCAGCGGAAGGGCGCTGGCAGGCATCAGCATGGGTGGCCATGGTGCGGCATACCTTGCCCTGCGCCATCCGGAGATCTTTACAGGTTTTGCCAGCACCAGCGGAGGCCTGGACCTGAGACCCTTTTCAAATGACTGGAACCTGAAAAACCTCCTGGGGCCGCAGATCAGAAATGAATACGATTGGGCACCGTATAGCGCGGTGGCCCAGATCGAAAAATGGGATGAGATCAATCTTAAGATATACCTGGATTGTGGCAAGGATGATTTCTTTCTGAAGGTCAACAGAAGTTTTCACCAGACACTAAAAAAGAAAAATATTGCCCACCTCTACCTGGAGCAGGAAGGCGGACACGATGCGGATTATTGGTCCCGCTCCATGCACTACCTCATGGCATTTGTCTATGGAATGTTTCAAGATGGGGATCCATCGGCCTCGGCACACCCCTGGACGGATGCACCCTAAGACCCAGAAGCTCATAAACTGCACAACCATCCCGGGCCACTGACGCAGTGTGACACCTTAAAACATGCTTCCGAAGCGGTTTGTCAGGCATCCAGCTTTGCCTTATTCAGCAAAAAATTCCTGGCCGAGGTAAGTTGTATGCCGAATTCCCCGGCCACGGTCAGCGCGCCTGCAACGGAGGTGTTACACTGGCTGGACATATACTGCAGGATCAGGATGTTGGCTGCATTGGGATTGAACAGTCCCATCAGGCTTGCCACCGCTTTCAATACCAATGGGGGTGCGCTTTTGACGCGAAGGGGTTTTTGGTATATCTCCTCGTAAATTTTCTTAATATCGAGTTCCGTCAGGGCTTCGGGCCCTCCTATATCCAGGGTACGAAAGGACGCGGCGGGATGCTGGATTGCCCGAACATGAAATTCCGCCACGTCTTCAATGCAAATGTATGAGGAGGGCTGCATTCCGTTTCCCGTGATGCTGATCACCCCTTTATCAGGGATCTGACGTCTGATCCCTTCAAAAAAGGAATTCATGAACTTCCAGGGACGCCGGATGGATGACACCGTGCTTCCCCGCAGGGGGAGATCGGATCCCATGAAGGCAAAGTGAATGTCCATGAATGCCGGTGCCCGAAAAATGGTATAGTCCAGACCTGAACCGGTGATCATTGCTTCAATTCGGCGCTTGGAGTTCAGTAATGGCACTTTGTGCTCGCGGGGACCCATGGAGACCACAGAGGTAAAGATAAACCTCTGCACACCTGCCTCCTCTGCCAGACGTATCAGATGCCCGTGTCCTGTAACCGAATTCTCAAAACTGTCAGACGAAGACCTCGGTACGGCAGGATTTGCTGTGGAAATGACGACGTCCACGTCCTTCAGGGCTGACTGCAGGGATCCGGGATCTTCCAGCGCTCCGGTCACGAGTTCCAGACCTTCCAATTTTTGCAGTGCGGAAATATCCGAATCCACTCTTTTCAGGGCACGCACTTTGTACATGCCCGAAATAAGCAGTTTTTCGACGATGCGGTAACCCAGCTGGCCCGTGGATCCAACGACAAGTACTCTTTTCATATGGGTCTGTTTGGATGCCAAGATAAGAATTACCGGTGGATTTTGCAGCATCCGGACATGGACTGTACTTTCCCAAAGGCATTTTTTTTATTTTCATTATCAAGCATTTACGACATTTAATTCTCCGTTTGGGCTTTCTCCGGTCTCCAGCAATGTCCCCTTGCATAACGATGTCATTTTCCGTCCGGCCGGTCGTTATTTTCAAATGTCGAATATTTCGTCTATATTTGTCTATTATTTCGTCATGTATCTCAATTGTCACAGCTACTTCTCTTTGCGCTACGGTACGCTGGACCCGGAGGATCTGGCGCGGGAGGCCCATATAAGAGGAGTCAAGTCCCTGGTGCTCAGCGACATCAACAACTCCTCCTGTTTTTTTCAGTTTGCGCGTGCCTGCGACCGGTACGGGATCAAGGCCATCTTTGGCATGGAATTCCGCAACGGAGACCGCTACCTGTATACGGGAATCGCCAGAAATGAGGAAGGCGTACGCGAACTCAACGAATTTCTGAGCAGGCACTCTTTTGACGGGCAGTCCCTGCCACCGCGTGCACCCGGATGGAAGCACTGCTATGTGATCTACCGGCAGATGCCGCCGGACGGGATGCCCTTGCGCGAACACGAGTACCTGGGCGTAAAGCCCGGGGAAGTGAGTCCCTTCTCCCACAAGGGCAAAGACCTGAGCCGGCTGGTCGTTTTCGCCCCGGTGACCTTCCTCGATGAAGACGGCTGGCGCGTGCACAAACTGCTTCGCTGCATCGATCACAACATCATCCTCGGCAAGCTTCAGGCCCACCAGCATGCCCCTGCAGACGAGCGTTTCATCCATCCGGACCAGATTGCCAAAGTATTCGCTCCCTGGCCCTGCATACTGGAAAATACCCGGGGTATCCTGGATGCCTGTGATACCCGCTTGCCTGCCTCACAGGACAACAACCGCCGCAGCTTCACGGGCAGTCCCGGCGGAGACTACAAGCTACTCACCAAGCTGGCCATGCAGGGATGCGTGCGCCGCTACGGAGAGGGACATGAAAAAGCAACGGAGCGCGTGCGCCGCGAGCTGCAGGTGATTCACCGTTTGGGATTCTGCGCTTATTTTCTGATCACCTGGGATATCGTCCGCTACGGACAGAGCGCGGGGTACTTTCACGTGGGACGGGGCAGCGGAGCCAACAGCATCGTGGCCTTTTGCCTCTACATCACGGATGTGGATCCCCTGGAACTCGATCTCTACTTCGAGCGATTCATCAACCCGCACCGCTCATCGCCTCCTGATTTTGACATCGATTTCTCCTGGAGCGACCGCGACGACGTGACAGAATACATCTTTGACCGCTACGGCCGCGACCACACGGCCCTGCTTGCCACCTACAACACCTTCAAGGGTAAATCCATCATACGCGAACTGGGCAAGGTCTTTGGCCTTCCCAAGGCCGACATAGACCTGATCGTAGACCAGCCTCTGGCAGCCGACAAACACCACCCTTACGCCAGACATATTTTCCATTACGGAAAGAAGATCGAAGGATTTCCCAACTATCTGTCCATTCACGCCGGCGGCGTACTGATCTCCGAGCGTCCCATCTACTACCACACTGCCCTGCAGCAGATGCCCAAGGGCTTTCCGATCACGCATTTCGACATGTACGGAGCGGAAGACCTCAGTTTTCACAAATACGACATCCTCAGCCAGCGCGGATTGGGGCACATCAAGGACGCCGTGGACCTGGTACGCGAAAATCAGGGCCGCGAGGTCAACATCCACGACGTGGCGCGCATCAAACGGGATCCCAGGGTCAGGTCGCAACTTCGCTCCGGCCATTGCATCGGTTGTTTCTACATCGAGTCTCCCGCCATGCGCGGCCTGCTCAGCAAACTCAACTGCGAGGACTACGTACACCTGGTAGCAGCCAGTTCCATCATCCGGCCGGGCGTAGCCAAAAGCGGCATGATGCGCGAGTACATTCAACGCTTCCATCATCCCGAGCGCGTGCAATACCTGCATCCGGTGTTTGAGCAAAACCTCTCGGAGACCTTTGGCGTGATGGTCTATCAGGAAGACGTCATGAAGATCGTTCACCACTTTGCCGGCCTGGACCTCGATGAGTCCGACGTGCTCCGCCGCATCATGACCGGCAAGAAAAAATCCTCCGACACCTTCCGCCAGCTCATGGAAAAATACTTCCGCAATTGCAAGGAGCGCGGTTATTCCGACGAACTCACCCACGAGGTCTGGCGGCAGATCGAAAGCTTCAGCGGCTACAGTTTCTGCAAGGCTCACAGCGCTTCCTTTGCGGTGGAGTCCTTTCAAAGCCTTTATCTCAAGGCTTATTATCCCCTGGAATTCATGGTTGCCGTAATCAACAACTTCGGCGGCTTCTACAGCACCGAACAATACGTACACGAAGCCCGCATGCAGGGAGCCCTCATCGAGGCTCCCTGCGTCAACAGCAGCCGGTACCTCACCCATATTTCGGGCAGCATCATCCACATCGGCCTGATCCATATCCAGTCGCTGGAAAGAGAAATGGCCCAGCGCCTCATACGAGAGCGCGAAGCAAGAGGACCCTATGCAGACCTGGAAGATTTTGTGCGCCGTCTCAATCCGGCACGCGAACAACTGCAGCTCCTCATCCGCATAGGAGCCTTCCGCTTCACCGGCCAGAGCAAGTGCTCACTCATGTGGGAGCAAAATGCTGTGATGAACCCGAGACGCCAGCACGTGCCCGCCATACCCATATTTGCAGAACGGGAGGAAGAATACAGCCTGCCTCTCCTGCAGGATGGCCCCTTCGACCAGACGTTCGACGAGATCGAACTGCTGGGCTTCCCGCTGCGATCTCCCTTTGATCTTTTGGAACAAAAACCTACGGATACCGTCTTGTCTTCAGAACTGTCAAACAACATCGGCCGGCGCATCTCCATGCTGGGTTACTACGTCACGCGAAAACCCGTCAGCACCGCCGGGGGCAAACTCATGGCCTTTGGTACCTGGGTGGATGAGGCGGGGCATTACTTCGACACGACCCATTTTCCACCCGCACTCAAGCAATTCCCCTTTCAGGGCAAAGGGTGCTACCTCATCCGCGGCACAGTCACCGTAGACTTCGGATTCCCCAGTCTTGAGGTGACCGGGATGCAAAAGTTGCCCTACAGAAAAGACGAGCGGTATTGATGAAAATTAGGCCAGCGATCATTCCCAATCGATGGCAGGAAAGCTTGCCGCGAAACTGATTGAAGCATTGGCCATGTCCCTTCATTTAACCTTCAAAAGATTTGGCTGCACCATAAAAGTCTGTGCAACCCGGATAAATCGGGCATCTCAAACGGTCCGGCTTGGTCCTTCTTTTTCCCCGTCCGGCTGTTTGGCATCCGTATCAAAAAATGAACTGAGCCGCGCCGCTACAGCCTTGCCGCAGATCAGGACCCATTCATCCGGAGGAGCTTCCCTGATCTTCTTCAGTGAACCAAAATGGCTAAGCAGTTTCTGCGCTGTCTTCTCCCCGATGCCGGGAATGCCCGTGAGCTCAGTGCGGATCATGGCCTTGCTGCGCGTATCGCGGTGGAAGCTGATGCCAAAGCGGTGTGCCTCGTTGCGCAACTGCTGGATGAGTCTGAGACTCTCTGATTTTTTATTGATGTGCAGAGGCACCGGATCTTCCGGAAAGTAGATCTCCTCCAGTTTTTTGGCAATGCCGATGACCGTGAATTTTCCCCGCAGGCCCAATGCATCGATTGATTTCATGGCAGACGAAAGCTGTCCCTTGCCGCCATCGATGATCACCAGTTGGGGCAGGCCCTGTCCTTCGTCAAGCAGCCTCCTGTATCTGCGGAAGACTATTTCTTCCATGGTGGAAAAATCATCCGGTCCGCTTACGGTCCGCACATGAAAATGTCGGTAATCCTTTTTGGATGGCTTTGCGTTTCTGAAAACGACGCAGGCCGAGACAGGATTTGTCCCCTGTATGTTGGAATTATCAAAACACTCAATATGCAAGGGCAGATCCGTCATATGCAGGTCGGACTTGAGGGTATTGAGGATCCTTTCGGCAGGAGTCTGTTTTTTGACCTTGTTGATCTTGTCGCGCTTGTGCTGCAACAATGCGAATTGGGCATTCTTCTCTGAGAGTTCAAGCAATTTTTTCTTGTCACCCCTTTGCGGAATGGTGATCTGCACATCCTGTGCGGCAACGGAAACCTCCATCGGCACGATGATCTCAGGAGCCGTATGTTCACATTGCGCGCGGATGCGGTCTATGGCCAGCGATAAGATGACAGATGGATCGTCGTCGAGATTTTTTTCCGCCTCTACCGTCAGGGTTTGGTTGATGGCACCGTCCACCACCTTGATGAAATTGACAAAAGCCGTCTCCTCACCGCTTGCAATGGTGAATACATCCACATCCTCCACGGAAGTGCTGACCACCGTGGAGCGGCTCTGATAATCCTCCATCGCGGTCAGTTTTTCCTTCCACTCCTGTGCCCTTTCGAAATCCATGTTGTCTGCATGGCGATGCATCTGCTCTTTAATAAACTCCCGCACCGGCCTGAAGTGGCCTCGCAGAATGTGCTTGATCTGCTGGATGCGTTCGTGATATTGTCCGGGCGACTCCAGGCCGGCGCAAGGTCCGTTGCAATTTTTGATGTGGTACTCCAGGCATACCTTGTATTTGCCCCGTGCAATGGCCGCTTCGCTCAGATTCAGTGCACAGGTGCGCAGGGGAAATAATTTCTTGATCAGGTCCAGAATGGTCTCTGTGCGAAACTTGGAGGTATAGGGACCAAAATAAACAGAACCATCCTTGATGACCCTCCTCGTAAAAAAAACACGCGGGAAAGCTTCGTTCTTGATGCAAACGTACACATAGGTTTTGCCGTCCTTGAGCATGACGTTGTACCTGGGTTGGGTTTGCTTGATGAGCATGGCTTCCAGCAGAAGTGCATCGTGCTCTGTCTCCACCAGGGTATATTCCAGGCGGTTGGCCACCCTTACCATGGTGCGGGTCTTGGCGGCCTGGTGTTTCTTGTCTCCGAAATAGGAAGAGATCCTGTTCTTCAGGTTTTTCGCCTTGCCGACGTATATGATCTGATTGTGCCGGTCTATGAACCGGTATACCCCTGGATCCGACGGTAGCGCAGGCAGCAATTCCTTGTATTCGTCATAAGTCATCCTATGCTCCGGTCATTTATTTGAATATCGCCTTCCGTTTGTCAACAATTGCGGCATGATCAAAGGCGGATGCAAACTCCTGTTTTCAGACAGGTTTACTGCCTTGTGAAAATCCATTTGCCAATTTCCCTGAGGCTCGCCTTTTTGCCATACATCAGAATACCCGTACGGAAGATGCGGCCTGCCACGACCACCGTGAAATATCCGAAAACGAACAGTATGACCAGGGACAAAGCGATCTGCCACCAGGGCGGATCAAAGGCCAGCAATGCCGGCATCACAACCGGCGAAAACAGGGGAAACATGCTGCTAAACATGGAGAGGCTGCTGTCAGGCT
>CAYXKO010000059.1:0-10263 GCA_964465435.1 uncultured Saprospiraceae bacterium
GGATTTTTCAGATTACGCAGAGAAAGGCGGCCTTGCGGCAACCATTGGCGCATCCGCAGATTCATTCCTCCCTCCCCTGGGCCCAGACCTTGAAATCGATGACCCTGTCCTTGTTCAGCATACCGAACCCATTACTACAAAAGAGCCAGAACAAAGCGACTTTTCCGCTCCTGTCCAGCCTGTCCTCGACGAAGAGGACAGCTGGGAGGGCGATTTTCCGACCACCCCTTATGACCCCAAAGCTGATCTGAGCTCTTACACCCCTCCCTCCCTGGAGTTGCTGAACGACTATTCAGACCAGAAATTTGAAATAGACCGCACCGAACTGGAATCCAATAAAAATCAGATCATTGCAACGCTGCTCAATTATAAAATTGAGATCCAGAAGATCAAGGCCACCATTGGGCCGACGGTTACACTCTATGAGATCGTACCGGCTCCGGGAGTTAGGATCTCGAGGATCAAAAGCCTTGAAGACGACATTGCACTAAGCCTATCCGCCCAGGGTATCCGCATCATCGCACCCATTCCGGGACGAGGCACCATAGGCATCGAGGTGGCCAATAAGAACAAGCAGACCGTGGCTCTGAAAGATCTATTAAGATCAGAACGCTTCAACGACCCCAAACTGGAACTGCCCATTGCGCTCGGAAAAAATATTTCCAACGAAGTGGTGGTTGCCGACCTTACCAAAATGCCACACCTGCTGATCGCCGGTGCCACAGGCCAGGGAAAATCCGTGGGCATCAACACCATCCTGATGTCACTCCTGTACCGCAAGCATCCGGCAGAGGTGAAGCTCGTACTGATCGATCCCAAAAAAGTCGAACTGCCAATTTACTCCGAGATCAAGGATCATTTTCTGGCCCAACTCCCCAACCAGGAAGAGGCCATCATCACAGATACCTCAAAAGTGATCTACACCTTAAATTCACTTTGCATCGAAATGGACCAGCGGTACGAATTGCTGAAAGCCGCAAGGGTCAGAAATATTCTGGAATACAACGACAAATTCATCAACAGGAGGTTGAATCCGGAGAAAGGTCACAAGCACCTGCCCTACATAGTCCTGATCATCGATGAATTCGCGGACCTGATCATGACCGCAGGCAAGGAAGTGGAGTTGCCCATAGGAAGACTGGCACAGTTGGCCCGTGCCGTGGGCATCCATCTGATCATAGCCACACAACGTCCTTCCGTCAAGATCATCACCGGACTGATCAAGGCGAACTTCCCCGGAAGAATCGCATTCAAGGTTTCCTCCAATATCGACTCCCGAACCATCCTGGACTGCGGAGGCGCTGAAAGGCTGATCGGCCGCGGAGACATGCTATACAGTGTCGGCTCGGACATGATCCGGCTCCAGTGCGCCTTTGTGGATACGCCTGAAGTGGAACGTGTGATCAAGCAGATCTCCACTCAGAGAAGTTATGGATCGCCCTACTTCCTCCCTGAATACAAAGGCGAAGAAGGAGACGCAGGAGAATCCATGATTTCCTCTGAAGATCTGGACGAAATGTTTGAAGAGGCCGCACGGTTGGTGGTTCAAAGCCAGCATGGCAGCACCAGCATGATTCAGAGAAGGCTCAAACTCGGATACAACCGGGCCGGAAGAATTATGGACCAACTGGAATCCATGGGCATCGTCGGATCCGGAGAAGGTAGCAAGCCAAGGGAAGTATTGGTCTTCAACGAAGTGGAATTGGACCACATGCTCTCCCGCTTTAAAAAACGAACCTAGTCTTTTTGTAGTTTTTTTACTCAGACCAACTGAGATTGATAGTAGATGACCGCCCCGGCTGACCCCCGGGGCATTTTTTTTTAAAAATTCAGATAGTAAATAACAAGACTCAAAACAATTTCGATCCGTCAATCCACCGTTCGCTAATTTTGTCCCCATATCATCCATCATGAAAAAACTGCTTTACCTGCTTCTGATCCTGGTCTCGGCCATATCCTGCACGGAAGACTCCGTGGAATGCACCCCTGAGACGCCTGACAAAAATCTGATCGGAACCTGGACGGGTCGGCTGTCACTGACCAGTCAGACCGGTGAAATTGTATTCAGATCAAACGGAACGGGAAATGGCACGGGCATCTTTGAGGTAAAGATCAACAACACGCCAACCGGCGCCTTCACCTGGGCTTATGCCGCCTCCAAAAACACACTAACCCTCAGTTACAATGCACAGGGTGGCGGCACGATCACTGAGTATCTCATTCTGTCCAATCAATGCAACGAAATCAGAATGAACTTCAGGGATGACATTACCCTGATCCGGCAATAATTATTTATTCCATCTGCTCTTTCCTTGCACATGAATCGGTCTATCCCTTATAAAAGGCAATAATGCAACCGCTTGCAGAAAGAATGAGACCGGTTACACTGGACCAGATACTGGGACAGGATCACCTGCTGGGAGCCGGTAAGCCATTGAGGAAAATGATCGATGGAGGCTTTATTCCCTCGATGATCTTCTGGGGACCTCCCGGCATAGGCAAGACCAGCCTGGCAAGAATACTGGGGCAGATCCTCAACAGGCCGTTTTACACCCTGAGTGCCATCTCATCAGGTGTAAAAGAACTCAGGGAGATCATCCAGATGGCCCGGGAGCACAAGGACCTGGACTCCCCTCCCATACTGTTCATCGACGAGATCCACCGCTTCAACAAATCACAACAGGATGCATTGCTGGGTGCGGTCGAGGACGGCACCATATGTCTGATCGGTGCGACCACAGAAAATCCTTCCTTTGAAGTGAACTCCGCCCTGCTCAGCAGAATGCAGGTGTACGTACTGAACCCTTTGAACGAGGCCGACCTGGACAAACTCATCGACAGGATACTTCAGGAAGACCCCAACCTGAATGCAAGAAAGGTGGATATTAAAAGCCGTGCAGCCCTGTACCGCTTATCCGGAGGAGATGCAAGAAAACTCTGCAACGTCATGGAAATCCTGTCCTCCTTGCCGGATGCCAGCCTGACCATCACAGATAAACTGGTCATGGGGCTGGTCAGCAAAAATGCGGCCATGTACGACAAGGATGGCGAGATGCATTACGACCTGATATCGGCATTCATCAAGTCGATCAGAGGCAGCGACCCCAATGCAGCGCTCTATTGGATGGCAAGGATGATGGAGGGAGGAGAGGATCCTGTTTTTATCGCCCGGCGACTGGTCATCCTGGCCTCGGAGGACATTGGACTGGCCAATCCGAACGGCCTTGTGATTGCCCAGGCCTGCCTGAACGCCGTGCACCAGATCGGCTGGCCGGAATGCAGGATTGTCATGGCCGAAACTGTCATTTTGCTGGCCTGCTCTCCCAAATCAAACAGCGCCTATCTGGCCATAGAAAAAGCGCTCGAAGTGGCCAGACAATACCGGTCAGAACCCGTCCCCCTGCATCTTCGCAATGCCCCCACCCGGCTGATGAAGGATCAGGGATATGGAAGCGGATATGAATACCCCCATCACCATCCCCATGGATTTATCCCGCAAGAGTACATGCCGGACAAACTCAAAGGATTCCGGATTTACGATCCCAACGCAAACCCTCAGGAAGAAAAATTCAGGGAAACCCTGGAAAAGCTTTGGAAAACAAAATATGGTAATTCCAAATAATTCCCTTAAATATTTTATTTGGATGTCTTTTATAACATTAAATATTAATAATGCCATAATTACAATATTCCCCTATATTTAAAAATCAGCCCCCAAAATCACCACATTTTTCATTCACTTCTCCCGGAACGAGATCAATTTGCCTTAAATTTAAACCTATATTTAAGCATATTATCAAACTAAACAATGGCCATAAGTAAGATTTAACTAATTTTTACTAATAGACCATATAAATATTAAAACATACAGAAACCAAGGCAAATCTAATTTTACCCCAAAGCATTAGCATAAATAATGGTATATTCGCACTGAAAAGTTAAACACGTAAATATGAATAAATTGCTCTCCTCAGTCATTCTCGTGCTTTTTGCGCTCGGCCTGAACGCTCAGGACGCCGTCGTAACAGGCACAAAAAGGGTTACAAACCCAAATCTTTACAAGAAGTTTTCAAAGGTTGACCAGTATGAAATTAACATTGAAAATTTACGAAAGCAACTGGAACCCATCACCAAGGTAGGCGTTCAGATCGAATTCCAGTTGGATCAGAAAAAAATCAACCTCTCGCTGTTTGAGTACGACATGTTCAAGAGCGGCGCGAAGGTTCGAATTCAGACTGCCAATGGCCTGGTCGTCAGAGACCCGAGTCCGGAATTAAGGACTTTCAGAGGCATTGAATCCGGATTTAATGGTGGCAATGCTGCATTGACTATCTCAAAAGACTACCTGTCGCTCATGTATTATCAAAACGGAGTGGCCTATTTCCTGGAGCAGTACCTTGGAGACGATCCGACTGCTACCGTAAACACATTCTTCCACTATGCGGACAGGGATGTTCTGCCCGTGCCCGGTATTGAATGCGGATTTGACAAACTCAACAAGGCTCGTGGAGACCACAAGCACGAAATCGATGAGGATGGCGAAAATGTGGAGGAAAGAAACAAACGTTGTTACATCATCGACATTGCGCTTGCCTGCGAAGTCCAATACACGAATTTTCACAGAGGCCCATTCGGCGCAGAAGCTGCCATGGTCAACGTTCAAAATTTCATGGCCATTGACTGGGTCAACAATCTGTGGGACGAATACCAATATGCATTGGCTGAAATCTACATTTCCGAGGATCCCAACAGGGATCTCTGGAGAAACGCTGGCGACATATTCGAGCATCTGGAAATCTTCAGATTCAACCAGAGCTTTTTGTTTCCGGGAGGATTTGATGTCGCGAGCTTATGGACGGTCAAGTTCACCTCAGGCATTGTAGGCCTCGCCATGCTGCCCGGAGCCTGCATCCCCAATGGAGTCAACGTATGCAGTGAGTTCACGCAGGGGATCATATTGCTCAAGCAACTTCAATCCCACGAATTGGGACACAATTTTGACTGCACCCACGACCCCGCAGGCTCCCCGACCATCATGGCTCCGGTCGTGAATGGATCAGGAATCTGGTCGTTTCAGTCCCAAAACCAAATCTCCAACTACACCCGTTCATCCGGAGGCTGTCTGTCCGATTGCGGCGGCGGCAGAATTCCAATTGCTGAGTTTGAAGCAGATCCCACCTACGGATGCGTACCCTTTACCGTACGATATAGAAACCTGTCGGTGAATGCCCAAACCTACAAGTGGACCTTTGGGGGAGGAATCCCTTCCACATCCACCGACCCCAACCCCGTCGTGGTTTACAATTCCAAGGGTGTGTTTGACGTGACGCTGGAGGCAATGAATCCCCAGTGCACCGTAATGGTCACTAAGGACAAATACATAGAGACCAATGATCTTCCTACCGCTGATTTCTCGGGTGGCAATACCCAGGATGACCGCGTCGTGCTTTTTGTAAACAATTCAAGAAATGCCACAGAATATTCCTGGGATTTTGGAGATGGAAATACCAGTGAGGAGTTCATGCCGGAACACGAATATGCAAAGGACAGCACGTATCGTGTGTGCTTGAAATCATCCAACGATTGCGGCTCCAAGACTGTGTGCAAGACCATCAGTGTATTTACATTCCCCATGGCAGATTTCGAAGCGGACACAACCGCAGGCTGTGCTCCCAAAACCATCAAGTTTTTTGACCGCTCATCCAGCAACGTCATTGCATGGAACTGGGAATTCCCCGGTGGCACTCCTTCCACCTCCACCCAGCCCAATCCTACTGTAAAATACTCAAACCCGGGCCAGTATGCTGTAAAACTTACGGTGAATACCAAAAAGTTCTTCACCAGAACAACCAAGGAAAAGTACATCACGATAGACAGTTTGCCTGCGCCTGCGTTTACCTACCAGATCAACGGTGCCGACGTTGACTTTACCAACAAGTCTCGTTACGCGGTAAGCCACGAATGGGATTTTGGCGACAACACGAGCAGTACGGACGAAAATCCTACGCATACCTATACGGCCGCCGGCAGATACGAAGTGATCTACAGAGCCACCAACGGATGCGGCACTACCCAGACCAAAACATTCATCACCATCGGCGCAAAACCAACTGCCGGATTTACCACAAAAGATCCGGTCGGCTGTGCACCTTATACGGTTCAATTTGAAAACACATCCACTGCCAGTGCAACAAACTTTGAATGGAGCTTCCCGGGCGGCATACCGTCCTCCAGTACAGACCGCAATCCGGTCGTAACCTATCCGATCAAAGGCAAATACGATGTAAGACTAATTGCCCGCAATGCATTGGAAAGGGATACGTTGAGCATCAACCAATTCATCGAGGTCAAACAGGCTCCTACCGCTTCCTTCCAAAACAGCATTACAGGGTTTAATGTATTCTTCAACAACATGAGCCAGGAAGCCACCAATTACTTCTGGGACTTCGGCGACAACAAGACCAGCACGGAGATAAGCCCAACCCACAACTACGGAGTGGAAGGCGAATTCAACGTGAAACTGATCGTAGAAAATGAATGTGGAATCGACACTTTTGAAAAACTCATTGCCGTGTATCTGATCCCCAAGGTCAATTTCTCCGCAGACACCATACGAGGCTGTGCGCCCTTGAATGTAAGGTTCTCTGATCGCTCCTCCATTGACGTTATCGAATGGAGCTGGCAGTTTGAATCCGGCATGCCCGGTACTAGTGTGGAAAAGAATCCAGTTGTACGATTTAACAAAGCTGGTTTCTATACTGTGAAGCTTTCTGTAAAAAACACCAATGGCACCAACTCAGAGACGAAGGTGCGCTACATTGAGGTTCTTTCGCCGATCCTTTGCCCCAAGAAACCCAGCAAAAAAGGTCCTAAATCAACAGGAGATGATGGAATTCTGGAAGTTGATATGGGTGCCAGGTCCAACGGATCTGTTGAAACCAAGGTGTTCCCCAACCCAACCAACTCGACCCTTCACATACAAACCAGGGAAGGCACGCGCTTTCAGCTGGTTGACCTGACCGGCAAGGCAGTCAGGTCCGGAATCACCCAGTCCACATCCACCTCACTGGATGTCACTGATCTGGTGCCGGGCAGTTATTTCATCAGGTTGGAACATGCAGTTTCTTCCGAAACACTCAAGGTGTTAATTTCCAAGTAATATTTTGATACTCCGATATTCACAGAAAGGCCGCCGCAAGCGGCCTTTCTGCTTATGGGTAGTTCCATTTAACTTAATAAGACGTGGAAGCACATTTCATGCTCCTCCGGTTTTTCAACCTAAGTACTGAATTAACTCTGCCGGATATGATCCGGCATCAATAAATAATTTTATTACGCCCCACCAAAGAAACAAAGTTCAGTCAGCGTGCGATCCCTAAAATTCCTGCAGGATCAAGATCTATAATGTGACCTTCTAATTAAGAGGCTATGCAAACATACCTGATCATACCGTTTCTCAGGAGCTCATAACACATGAATTCACAATAGAGTAATTCAATCGCAGTATCCAATGGCATCATCAAAAATTACCACAACACCGCGGCCTATAAGCAGACACAAGTAAGCTTTGCCATAATTTCAGACCCAAATAAAATTGAAAAAAAAGAAATTAAGGGGCAGGCTGAATATCATTCGCTTTGGTCCGGTTTTTAATATCAAAATAAATGATCACTGCCGTAAGAAACCAGAAGAACACAGAAGCCTTATCCGTATCCAGGAAATTATTGAGAAAGCCATGGGTATAATAGGTGATCAAGCCACATGCTGCGGATGAAATCAGGATCCGGTCCGTCCTGCTGTTTGATTCGTAAAAGGCCTTGAATGCATAATAGAAGGTCAGGATCATGATCGCAAAGAGGAGGAGTAATGCCGGCAATCCTCCCTCTGCCAAAGCCCCAAGATATTCGCTGTGTGCGTTGCCTACATCTCCAAAGTTGGTACTGATTTCAGTCCTGTTGTTCAATAATTGAAAAGGCGCATACTGGAACATATAGGTTCCGGGGCCCCAGCCAAACAAAGGTCGCTCCTCCCACATCGCATACGCACTGGCCCACCGGTTGATGCGTTCCAGATTCGATTGGTCCGAACTGATGTTTGTAATGGATTCAATGTTTTCGACAACATCATCCGAGCTGGCTTTTTGGTTAGACTCGAGATCCCTCAGAATGGGATCGATGTTTATCAGCAGATAAGCGATCACCAGGACCATGACGGTAAAAAGATACCTGAACCTGACCCTCAGCTTGAACATGAGCCAAAGCAAAATGGCCGGGATTATGCTCACCCATGCCGCCCGGGCAAAGGTAATGACCAGGCAGAAGCTGAGAATGACAAAGGAGACCGGCAAGAATACCCGCTTGATCACATCCGTGCCGGACAATCGGAAATTGCCCAATACGACCGGAATGGTCATCGCCAACGCTGCACCCAGCACCGTATGGTCCTTAAAAAACGGGCGCATGGTCCACTGGGATGGCTTGTCTTCAAAATTATGAGATGCCAGGTTCAACGAATTGTATAGGGCGACCAAAGTCAGCGAAATGATAAAGAGATAGGTAAAGGTCCTGATCCTGTCCTCATTTCTGAAAAAATAATAGCTCAGGAAGTAAGAAGGGCCGATAAACCATAGTTTGGCTATGAGAAATTTGATGGAAACCACAAAATCCGAGCTCGTGAAGCAGGTGATCAGCATCCAGGCCAGATAAAGGTAGAGCAGCGAACTAAAAGGATGGCAGAAAATCCGCGTGTCGATATCCTTCTTGGAGATCAGAAAGTACAAAAGGAGGAGAAGCAAGGCAGCCAGGATCGGTTCTGCCGGCAAGGACAGGCTGAAATTGCTGAGATCTGCATCGGCGGGATTTACCGAAACCGGAGTCACAAAAGCAAGCAAAAACCAAAGGATATCCGGTTTCAAAAAAACAAGGACGCCGGCCAGAAACAAAAAAGGCAGGGCAAAAAACAAATACTGCTCGCTATACCATGCATAAACACAGCTGGCAGCAAACAAGATGCTGGCGGCAAGTACCCAATTGTTTTTTAGATTTTGGAAGATAGAACTCACGACTCCAACTGTCTCTTAATAGCCGGCCATTTGTTTTTGATCAAAAGGAGACTGACGGCAAATACCAGGGATGAAAAGGAACTGACCAACACCACCAGCCAGCGCACCGGAAAGTACTTGCGTTCAGCCGGAATGGCCGGGTCCACCACAAACTTTTGGGTCAGCTGGAATTCGGCATCCGCCTTGGTCTGGGTAATGAATTTATTCAGGTACAGGTTATTCTCCACCTCCCTGTCATAAATTTTCTCAAGCATGTCAAAGTCCTCTCCGTAGCGGATGTTATCATCCACCAGTTTTTTCAGACCGGCCCTTTCAGACGGGGCTGCTTCGGCGTAGGCCTGTATGAGGTAGGCCCTTTGAAACTGACTCATCACCCCCATTACGGACATACTATCCATGATGTGCTTCAGGGAATCGATCAGATGTCTCTGTTTTGCATAATTGTATTCCATGGTCCCGATCATCTCCTGGGCTCTCTTTTGGGTGATCTCGTATCGCACGGTATCGTAATAGGAGGTAATCGTGTTTGCGATCACGGCAGCCATTTTAGGATCCTCATCTATCACAACCACCTCGATGGAGTTGAACTTGTTCCTTTTGGTACTGAGGTTGGACCTTAAGTTTTTGAGCACATCTGTATAAGCGAAAGGCTTGGTCCTGCTGATCTCGTAATGGCCATAAAGGTCCAGGTGCTCGATCACCCGGTTATGAAGTGCCGTACTGTTCAGTATTTCCAGAGCCTGCTCGGCATCTCCGGTTTCTCCAAAGTCACTTGGATTTCCCCTCCGCATGATGGTCTCATTGATCGGAGTGTGAACGAGCTTGGCAGGATAAAAGGTGGTGGTGGATTTATAGTATTCAGGAAGAAGAAATGACAAGGCCGCACTCACCAAAGCCGTAGACAAGGCTATCGTCCCCAACACCCTCTTGTTTAACCAAATGATCTTGATCAGATCCAAAAAACTTAAAACTTCCATATTCAATGTTTCGCTGAATTGTATTTAACAGGACGAACCTGCTTCAAAAAAGAAGCGCAAATATACCAAATTATTGTAAATCAAATAAATACGAGATTTAAAAAATCACCTTAGTCCCTTTATTTCGCAAAACAGCGAGTCCAACGCCGGCTGGTAGTTTGGAACAAATGCATCAGACTTAATTTCAATGAGTTGGGACGTGTGGGCTATGCGATCCTCTGTCAG
>CAYXKO010000060.1:0-10117 GCA_964465435.1 uncultured Saprospiraceae bacterium
ACCTCAAATCATGGAGCGCCTGCGCAGAGAACCTGTGCAAGTTACAAAGGCAAGAAATGGAGCGCCGGTGTTTGAGCCCTCAGATCAGATTGTCGGTCCCAAGGTTGCTTTGATCGATGAGTATTCTGCAAGCGACGGAGATATATTTGCCTACAGATTTAAGAAATCAGGTCTCGGACCTGTGATCGGTAAAAGGTCCTGGGGCGGTGTGGTCGGTATCCGGGGTAGTTTGCCCATCGTGGATGGAGGTTTCCTCAACAGACCAGAGTTTGCACGATACGATGTGGATGGTAAGGACTGGCAAATCGAAGGTCACGGGGTGGATCCTGATATAGTAGTCGATAATGATCCTGCCAGTGAGTTTAACGGGCTTGATCAACAACTGAACAAGGCCATCGATTACATCATGGAGATCCTTAAAGATAAGCAATTCAAGGAACCTTTGCCTCCGACCTATCCCAGCCGTTGATGAGCCCATTTGATATCTTTATCTTAGTTTAAACCATTTTGGTCGAATAATTATTGTAGTTAAGCTGCAAGTTGTTACAATTGCAGCCTTATTCAAAGTATACATGAAGAATTTTATTTTGCTTAGTATTTTTCTGATATCTGCCACTTATCTGAAAGGACAATTTACCGGTATGCCTGTTAAGCCGACGGTTGGCATAGGAAAGATTTCCGGTTTTGTGGTAGATTCCATTACCCAAGAGCCGCTTGAATATGCCAATGTCATATTGCGCGAGGCACTGGAGCACAAGGATGTCGATGGCGTTTTTTCGGACAATAAGGGTGGGTTCAAATTCAAGGAGTTAAAAAATGCAAAGTATGAAATAGCCGTATCCTTTGTGGGCTATACACCCAAAGTGATCGGTGTCTTCAAAATCAACAAGGATGTTACCGAACATCTGGTCGGCAAAATTTCTCTTTCACCTGTTTCTAAAGTTCTTCAAGAAGTCACTGTCACCGGTCAAAAGGATTTGGTCGAGAACAAAATTGACCGGATCGTTTACAATGCCGAGAGAGATGTGACCACAAGGGGCGGAAACGCTGCGGATGTATTGAGAAGAACCCCTTTGTTGACAGTGGACTTGGAGGGAAATGTTTCTCTGCAGGGATCCTCCAATGTAACTGTGTTTATTAATGGAAAGCCATCCTCTATTATGGCATCATCCATTAAGGATGCTCTTAAAATGATCCCGGCAGATGTGATCCAAAAAGTGGAAGTCATTACCCAGCCAGGAGCAAAGTATGACGCAGAGGGCACAGGTGGAATCATCAATATTGTTACCAAGTCAAAGAAGATTCAGGGGATTAGCGGAGGTCTAAACGTCAGCGCCGGTACCAGGAGTAATTTTTTAGGTGGGAATTTATCCTCCAGAATGGGGAAGCTGGGCATTAATGGAAATCTGGGAGGGCACTTGTGGAGAGGAAGGGGTTTGACAAAAAATGACCGCGAAAACATTGTGGGTGTTGATACACTTTTTCTTTTGCAGACCGGAAAATCTTCTAATATTGGCGGTGGCATGTTTGCCCAGGGTTCCCTGGATTATGATTTTACAGAAAAGGACAATATTACGTTTTCTTTGAGGATGCCTCTTAATTTGTTTCTAAACGATGCGGACATGACCACCTTCTCCGGCAACCAATTGAATTCAGAACTCCCTTTTGGATTCAGGAGGATCAGTGAAACAAGAAATATCAACACAGGTGCAGATGCAACATTTGACTATAAACATAGCTTTTCAAAGGATTCAGAAAGGGAGTTTTCCGCATCTGCTCAATATAGCTTAAACAATCGCAACTCCAGATACAATACGGATCAGTTTGATCAGGCTGAAATACTGAATTTTTCCGAAAAGGGACCCAATGAAAGTATTAATAAGGAATTGATATTCGCCACAGATTATGTTCACCCTCTGAAGAAGAATATAAATCTTGAGACAGGATTGAAAATGATCTTAAGAAATGTAAACAGCGATATATTTTATGACACGCTGAATCTTGAACTGAATTCATACCTCAGGGACAGCCGGAGAGATAATTATTTTGACTACACACAGGACGTTGGTGCCGGATATCTGCAATTGACTTTTCCCATTATCAAGAATTTGACGGGAAGAGCTGGCATCAGGTATGAGCATACCTATATCTCCGGAATAGTAGAAGACGGTTCTGATTTTAAAGATGATTACTCTACCTGGATTCCGTCGGGACTTGTCTCCTATAAATTGAATTCAGCCACCAGCATAAAAGGGTCTTACTCCAGGAGAATTCAACGTCCCGGCATGTTTTTTCTAAATCCGTACGTCAACTTTAACGATCCTACAAATATTTCCTATGGCAATCCATCGCTTTTGCCTGAGATAACAGAATCCTTTGAAATCAGCACGGGGTATTCAAAGAATTTCAATACCCTCAATATCAATGTGTACCACAAAGTAACCACGGATATGATAGACAACTACAGGTTTGTTGATTCAAGCGGAGTGACCAATTCCACCTACAACAATCTGGCAACAGGTTATTCAAGTGGCATCAGCGTGAACGGAGGTATCATGAAACTAGGTAAGATTATTCTTAATTCTACCATCAACGTGTTTTATCAAAAAATACAAAGTGAAAGATTTGTTGGAGTCAAGACGGATGCTGTCAATTTTAATCTGAATGGTTTTGCCAATTTCAATATAACCCCAACCTGGGGCATTACCTTGTTCGGTTTTTACCAGTCACCCAAACTGACCACTCAGGGCAGACAAGCTACCTGGTTTGTCTATAACATTGGTGCCCGGAAGGAAATGTGGAAAAAGAAAGGCGCCATTAGTTTTGGCGTGGATAATCCCTTTCACAAATGGATGGCCATTAATTCCAGTTTTAGGTCCCCCCAGTTTAGTTTTGAATCGGATAATAAATTTGAAGGATGGGGTATAAGGGCGAGTGTAGAATACCGGTTTGGCAAAATGGAATTCGGCCCCGCTCAGAAAAAGAAGAAAAAAGGCATCCTGAATGACGATTTGAAACAAGGAGAAGGAGACGGTATGGGAGGGGGTATGGGTGGAGGCTCAGCTCGGTAAGCCTCTATTTCAGGAAATACATCTTAGTTCAGACTGATATTGTCAATATTTAACTTATTGAATAAGAATAAGATAGAAATTCCTTTTCCGTCAATCAAGGGTAAAGCGTTAATTGAGCAATAATTAGACTTAGATTTATGCCCTGATCCGGAATGCTTATTCTTTAAAATTCAGTTTTAATATCGATTTTTAGATCTATGTCTATTTTGAAGAAAATTAAATCGGTCTTCATAGTGCCTGAAGAGGATGGAGGAACTCCGCAAAGTCCAGCCAGGGAGCAAAATGGGCCCATCCAGGTGACCGTTGCGGAGAATGGCATACCAGATCCAGAAGGCAAGGAGAGGTTTTATCAGATTCTTTCTGATGTTTTGGAGAAAAACAATCTCCCTGGTTTTGATTACATTGAATTTAAAAAAGCAGTGAAATCCATACTGGATATGCATCAGATGGAAGAACAGGCCGCTTATAAAACCGCCTATGTCACGGCTCAGGCCATGAATGTCAGCGTTTCAAATTTGATGGAATCAGCCCAGAAATATCTATCCATCCTTGAGACGGAGGAAGCCTCCTTCAGTCATTCTGCCCAATCATTTTTAACCAGCCAGCTTTCGAGCCGGAAGGAGGAAAAACAGTCCATTGAAAAGGATTTGGTTCAGATCAAGTCTGAAATTGAAAGGCTGCAACAATTGCTTTCTCAAAAGGAAAGCAGGCTTGCTGAATTGAATCAGGAATCTGAAAGCGTCCAATCTCGATTTGATTCAAACAAAGTCAATTTTTCAACAGCTTATAATTCAATTATCAGCCAAATCAGGGAGGACATGGATAAAATGAAGAATTACTTATCTTAATTCTACTTCGTTAATACTAATTTTATGAAGGTAGGGCAAAGAAATTTCTGGCAAAGACCTGAAGGGGTGACAGGAGGACTTGTTTTGGGTGGGGTGATCGTTGGTGCGACTTATCTGTTGTATCAGTTCCTTCCGACACTGATCACTCTTGCCGCCAACTCATTATACCTTGCAGGAATGCTCATTTTGTTAGGTATAATTCTATACCTTGTTTTAGATGACAGATCCAGGAATCTGGTTTGGTTTGGCTATAAGTCCGTAATGAGAAGCATTACGGGTTTTTTTGTTAAATTAGACCCGATCAGTATCCTCAAGGACTATGTAGATGACCTGAGAGACAATCTGGGAAAAATGAACAAGCAGATTTCCAAGTTGCGTGCTCAAATGCATGTCTTGAGAGAGCAGATATATAACAACTCCAGACAGATTGATGTGAGCTTAAGCGAGGCTGCCGAGGCCCAAAAAGGCAGTCAGGAATCTGCCATGATACTGAAGACCCGTCAGGCTGGCAGATTGAAGGAATCTAACATAAAACTCGATGACCTGTACAGGAAGATGGAAATACTGTATAAGGTTTTGAGCCGTATGTACGAAGCATCCAAAGTCATGGCAGATGATATTTCTGATCAGGTCAAGCTAAAAGAGCAGGAACGGGTAGCCATTCATGCGAGCTATTCTGCCATGAAATCTGCAATGAGTGTGATTTCAGGAAACAAGGATCAAAGAGCTCTTTTTGATGAGGCACTTGAAGCAATGGCGGATGACGTTAGTCTTAAGGTCGGCGAGATGGAACAATTTATGGAATTGTCCGAGAATTTTATTTCCTCCGTTGATCTCCAGAATGGCGTATTTGAAGAAGAGGGACTTAAGATGTTAGAAAAGTGGGAATCTCAGGGCGTTTCGCGGATTCTTGGAAAGGAGAAGGAGATCCTTGTAGGCAATGATCAACCCTTGATATTGAAACAACCTGAAATCATGGTTCATGAAAAGGAGAATAAGAACCCTTACGACGATTTCTTCAAGTAATAATACCGGACTTAACATTGATGGCTTCCTCCTGCTGCCGGGATCTGTTTCCGGATTTGCTTTATTCTTTATATTTGCAATATCATGAGCATACTTGGTAAGCTTTTTAATAAGGATAAAGTAGAGGCAAATTTGGTCAGATTTGGAAGAGCTTCTGAAGAGTTTAAATCTCCGGAACAGGTTGAAATGTGGAATCATTCCATGGAGGCTTTCGAATCCCAAAAGCATTTCGATTCATTGGAATACCTGCTGAAGTATTTAAGTATTCCCAACCTTAATAATATCAGATACCTTCGCAATGCCCAGAGCCTTAATTTTGAACTGGAGCAGGGGTCCAAATTAATAATGGGCGAATTGGGATTGGAATGGTTTGTTGTAAAGGCCAGAATTACCCGGGGTGAAAGTTTTAGTATAGGGGTCATGCGCAAACTTCTGGAAAGTGGGCTAGACCTTCAGTATTGCAGGTACTCAATTGACAAGGAAAATTATTTGTGCCTGGTCATGGATGGTTTCACAAGCGAAGCTTCTCCTTACAGATTGTTTTTTGGCCTCAGGGAAATGGCCATCAAGGCTGATAAACTCGACGATTTGTTGCTCGACGAGTTTGAGCATTTGACTCCCATCAATAATCAACATATCATTGAGTATCCGGAATCGATTGTAAAAATCAGGTCTGACTTTTATTACAATACACTAAGGTCCGCCCTTGATCCTTTGGCTATCGGCAATTTGAGTGCTGAACGCCATCCCGGGGCATGGACGTATATTTTTCTAAGTGCTATTTACAAGATCGATTACCTGGTATGCCCTGAAGGCAGGGCAATGGAGCTTATTGAAAATGCCCATTTAAACTATTTTAATCAAGACGGCACAGACGTTTATCAAAAATCAGAAGCGCTGAGGAAGGCAGTACAGGAACTAGCCTCCATTTCCAATGAAAAGCTTCAAAGGGAAATATATAAAGTGAACCACACCTTTGGGGTGAAATCCACAGTGCCATTCCAGACGATTGCCGAATTTATCAATGCGGAGCTTTCCGCAATTGAATGGTACAGGGCCAATAAGCACGATAATGTTTGCTATGCCATTTGCACTTATATCGCAGGGTACATTTTGTTTAGCTTCAGTGCTGAAGAACCGGTCCTTGAGTTATTGCACCTATATTACAAATGCGAAGAACCAGAGTTCTTCAGTAGTTTGGGTCTTGACTCGTTTGATGTTTCTGATGACGCCTCCTTTAAAAATTCCGAATCTAAACTAAGGTCTGCTGTAAAAAAAGTTCTTTCCAAATACGATAAGAAATATCCTGGTATGAACCACAGTTCTGAATTGAACTGTGACACAAGACTAGATTTTTTCATATCCCTTCTTCTTATGGTGAGGGATTTAAACCTCAGATCATGATGCGGGATGTTATCGAAAGGTTCAAAGGGGCAGTCATTCAAATTGCAACCCCATTTTCCGTTGGAACAGGCTTCTATCTGGCTGATGAAAAAATCATCGTGACCAATGAGCATGTGGTGCGAGGAAACAAAGAAGTTGTGATAGAAGGGGAAGGACTTGTAAGGACGGTTAGTCCGGTTGTATTCATGGATCCCAAATTTGACCTGGCCTTCATTAGTGTTCCAACTCCTAATAGGCTTACGGTCGTCCGGTTGGGAGAATCAGATTCGGTAGTAGAGGGAGATACTGTATTGGCTGTGGGGCATCCATTTGGATTAAAATATACTGCCACTCAAGGTATAATCAGCAATATCCACCATTTACAGAACGATATTCACTACATTCAACACGATGCCGCTCTCAATCCTGGAAATAGCGGAGGTCCGCTCATTGACAGGGATGGTAGGGTGGTGGGTATCAATACTTTCATCATCAGGAACGGTCAGAATATTGGATTTTCCTTGCCAAGCAGATATTTACAGGATTGTTTGGCTGATTTTAAACAAGGCAATAACAAACTGGCTGTAAGATGTTCCTCCTGTGGCAACATGGTTTTTGAGCCCAATCCAGAAAAGAATTATTGTCCCAATTGTGGTGCCGGAATTTCAATGATTTCCGAAATAGAAAACTATGAACCGCGGGGAATTCGAAAAATATTGGAGGAATCGCTAATCCGACTTGGTTTCGACATCCGGCTTTCCAGAAGGGGGCCATATAACTGGGATTTAATACAAGGCTCGGCCAGGATTATATTGAGTTATCATGAGGAATCTGGTATTATTGAGGCGGATGCCTATTTGGCCAGTTTACCCAAAGAAAATATTAAGGCAATTTATACCTACCTGTTGCAGCAAAATGATGAAATGAGGGGTCTTAGCTTTGGCGTTAGGATGAATGATATTGTTCTTTCTTTGGTCATGTTTGATCAATATCTTCAAACCTCGTTGCTCGACAAAAATTTAAAAAACCTCTTCGAGGCAGCTGATCTGTACGACGATGAGTTGTTTTCAAAGTTTGGAGCTTTAAAGATTGAAGAGTAAGTAAATACATATTAGTTAAAATAAAATATATTGTATCTGAAAAAAAGAGGAAGTCTGATTGTTGGAATACCTCTATATTTAACCTTTGGTAAAACAGTAGATATGCGTATAATATTGAGATTGCTTTTTGTCCTTTTGCCTTTAGGGGCCTTCTACCAGGACATTCATTTTTCACAGTTTTATATGTCTCCCTTAAACCTGAACCCAGCGTTGACAGGCGTGATGAATTGTAAAATGAGGTTCGTGGCAAATTACAGGAACCAATGGGCTCCCGTACTTAAGTCAAAGGCATACAACACATTTAACATGTCATTTGACCAGAAAATACCTGTTGGCCGATATGATTACTTTGGTTTCGGAGGAACATTTTGGGGAGATAAGGCGGGTTCACTGGATTTTTCAACCATACAATTTAAGCTTTCCGGTTCGTACAGTAAGAGAATGGCAGGTACCAGGACTTCTGCACATTACCTGGTTTTTGGAGCGGACGCCAGTTTGAATTCCAGATCTGTCAAATTTCACAATGCCATCTGGGGCAACCAGATCACTTCCAACGGTCCGGATGTAACCCTGCCTGGGGATCCCAGCACTTTTGACCCCGGGTTTCTTTTTGCGGACCTTACCGTTGGGTTATTGTGGTTTTCCGTACTGGATAAAGCCAACAACTATTACTTTGGAATGTCCTACAGTCATATAAATGAACCGCTTCAGAACAACATTCTGGATGTTCCGGGTAATAACTTCACACCTGCGCCCCTTTTTCCCAAGCTTACCTTGCACGGAGGTGGTGTTTTTGCGGTCAACAGAAAAACCAGTCTTGTACCCGGTATAGTCAGTTTCTTTCAGGGCCCGCATTGGCAGCTTAACGCAGGAAACAGTTTCCGCTTTAACATGAGCAAATCAAAGTATGACGAACAGTCCTTTCAGCTGGGACTTTGGGCCCGTTTAGCAAACTCTGAAAGAACAGACACCCCGCCAACTCCAGGAAATCCTAATTCAGGAACATTTAAAAATGGCTTGCTGATGGATGCCTTGATTTTGTCCACCCGTTTTGATTACAATAAATTTGGCATTGGTATCAGTTACGATATCAATACTTCCGGCCTCCGACAGGCAAGTGCAGCCAACAATAGCTTTGAACTTTCATTTATTTATAATATTTGTGGCCCCGAGAAAAGAGGCATCTATTGTCCCAACTTTTAAAAGTAAAACTGAATACATAGTTATAAGGTGTTTCCAATCGGAGACACCTTTTTTTTTGACTACTTTTGATAAGCTGGCTCATTTTTTGTAACTTTAGGCTTATAAAAACTTCAGATATATGTTTGGAAGTAATAAAGGATCAGAAAAAGAACCAGTCAAAGGGTCAGTTGCGCAAGGCTCTCAGGGGGCGCTTAACAGTCTCGTAACCGGAACGTTGGTTGAGGGGACCGTTCAGGCGGATAATGACATCAGAATTGATGGGACTCTGAAGGGCACACTTATTTGCAAAGGTAAAGTTATCATAGGGCCCAAAGGGCAAATAGAAGGTGAAATAAAGGCTCAGAATGCAGTAATCGAGGGAATGTTTAAGGGTGTTATAACCATTGAAGATTTGCTTCATGTGAAGGAGTCAGCTCATGTGGAAGGAGAAATCAATACAGATAAGCTATCCGTGAATCCCGGAGCAAAATTCAATGTGGTTAGCAAGATGTCTTCCCAGGTGGCTTCCCGACAGGTTCCCCTGCATCCCCGTGTTGAGGATAATTTGAAATAAGTCATCATTTTTCATCAAAGGCATGCCTCCTGGCAAACCTAGCTACCAATCCTACCTCAAATACAGTGGCTTGGCCTTGCAGATATTTATCTTTCTTGGATTGGCAGCCTGGATCGGGAAATGGTTGGATGCTTACTTTATGATGTCGAAACCCCTTCTTACCATAATAATGGTCGCGATTGCTTTTGCCATGTTAATGGTTTGGTTAAATTACAGTTTGAAACGACCTTAAGGTTATGTCTAAGTTTTACTATTATCTAAGCCTCATTTTATTATTTCTCCTTGCCACTTCCTTATTGTATTATAAAGAAGGGCACCAAAAAGAGATTCACTGGGCATTGCAGGGCATCAATGCTTTCTTTGTAATTCTTGGGATCATATTATTTGAGATTGGGATGGTGTTGGGCAGAAGTACCAATCCTTTTGTGTTTTCCAGGTTCTTTCTGATGGCCGTGTTTTTTAAGATGTTCATATTTGTTGCTATTGTGATGGCATCCATATTAAAATTTGGCCTTGACAAGCATGCCATAGTCATGCCATCACTGGGTATGTATCTGATCTATACCATTCACGAAACTTATTTCCTGATGCGTATAAGCAAGCAAGAACCCGGCCGAAATGAGCCCAACAATTAGTTTCTGAACCTGGGTTTTCTTTTTTCAAAGAATGCTGCTATTCCCTCTTTGGCTTCTGCAGATACCATCCTTTCACCGAATTGTTGGGATTCAAACAGTGCACCTCCTTCCTCAAATTCAAAATACTTTTGAATGCATCTGAGGGCAGCGGCAACGGCTTGCGGGCCCTTACTTGAAATTTTTTCTATTAATTCGATCGATCTTTTTATTTCCTCTCCGGGTTCAACGACATGATTTACAAGTCCAAGGTTCATGGCTTCCTGAGCAGGTATCATGTCGCCGGTCAGGATCAGCTCTG
>CAYXKO010000061.1:0-9625 GCA_964465435.1 uncultured Saprospiraceae bacterium
AAAGTTAGACATTTTTGTAACTTTTTAAACTGTACTATTTTTTGGGAGGGTTACATCACCCTGCAAATTCCTGCATTAGTTCGGCATAATACAATCAGATCCCACCATCTAAAATCACACGGCGTTCCTGAAAGAGATCACTCCCTAATAATTCTTGCTACAAACTCAAAAAGATTCCAAGGTCATTTTCCGGTCCATCCGGACCGGATAACATTGAATCCGGTCCGGAAAATTCCAGTGTTTCTAAATAATAAAACTAAGTGTTCTGATAGTGTTTGTATTGGGTAGTAGTATTAAATATAATTCAGACTCTCTGCAGCCTGCTACTCAGGCACCCTGGCACAGATCAGATGATAGCCATCTGTAAAGTACATCAGATCGGTCTCCGGATCAATGGTAATACCCTCGATATAGTTCTGGGAGTACTGTGGCACAGATCTGGGCACTTTATATTTTCTAATCAGCCGGCCGGATAATGCATCGAGCACATACATGGTGTTGTCTGAGTAATAGATGCGTCCCTTGTAATATTCTATTTTGGCCCCCTCTGCAAATCCGGATGCCCCGGTCTCCGCATCCATGGTATTGGCCCAGATCACCAGGCCGTTGGAGGCATTCAGACAATAGGTATCCCCGATGCTGTTGCGGGCAAAAATCTTGCCCTCAGCGATGGTCAACGGATCCACAAAGCGGAACGGCAGGGGAAGATTCAAAGACCGCTTCCAGACCAGGCGGCCCGTTAGAATATCCAGACAGTAAAAATCGCTGCCTGCAACAAAATAGTATCTTCCATCATATATGGCAGGGTTTTTCCTTACCCCCTTATCAATTCCCCCATAAGTCCATAACATACTATCTGCTTTCAGGCTGTAGCAAAATATTTCTGATCGTTCTGTACTCATACTATCCCAATTTGACCATTCTATTGAACCCAATATCAGCGTATCATTTTGAGATATATAACTTAATGCCCAAGTAACACCAGGAAGCCAATCACCTTTCTGAAGAAAGTAAAGAACCTTTCTGATTTGAAAATACTTGTTTAATACAATTAACTTGCTAGTATCGGGCAAGGCTAAATCTGAAACCTCATAATTGGTCAGGATTACTCCTTCATTTTCATCAAAACTGAAAGTATGTTCTCCCGACATCACTGGACAATTGTCTGCATCCAACCGCAAGATTGACTTTCCGAAATTCAAGTCAATAGAATAATAAGACCACAATCCGGACCAATAAAGTATACCTTCTTTGTTGTATTTTACTCCTCCATTATAATATGCGTGGTTACCTCTCCCTCGATTAAAATAATCATCCCAGCGCCAATTTAAACAACCATTCAATTTATTAAAAGAGGAAATAACTTCCAACTCATAACTGAATAAATCATAATCTGTGGTAATTACCTGATTTTTGTATATCAGCGGTTTAAGCGAAAACCTGGAAATGGTATCAGGCTTGCCAGATAACCACCTGTACCAAACTACCTGAAGTTGATCTTGGCTATCCTGTACCGGTGTATCCGGCAAAGGTTCCGGCTTTTCACAGGACATCATCAGGGATGCCATGATTAGAACAATTAATTTTTTCATTTCAATTTAATTTTCAGATGTAACACATTTCAATCTTCCAGTTACCTGGATATTCATTTGCTTGTATTTATACCAATCCACTAGATTTGATGCCCTATAAGCAATTTCCATTGTGATATTAACATGGAAAACAAAGTACGCATGATCGTGCAACATCATACCATAATTTTTTAAAACTAATTGGATAAAATATTTCTTGGAAAATGCCGGTCCATCCGGACCGGATAACATTGAATCCGGTCCGGAAATATTCCTGTTGTTCAAATAGTACTATTGAGTGTTCTGATGGTGTTTGTATGGTTCAGCAGGATCGAATTAAATTCAGGTTTTCCACACCCTTCTACTCAGGCACTTTTGCACAAATCAGATGATAACCATCTGTGAAGTACATCAGATCGGTCTCCGGATCAATGGTTATACCCTGTATATAATTTTCCGCATATTGAGGAACAGATTTGGGGACTTTGTATTTTTTAATCAGCCGGCCGGATACCGCATCGAGCACATACATCATACTGTCCGAATAATACAGCCGTCCCTTGTAGTATTCTATTTTGGCGCCCTCGGCAAATCCCGATGCCCCGGTCTCTGCATCCAGGGTATTGGCCCAGATCACCAGGCCATTGGTCGCATTCAGACAATAAGTATCCCCAATGCTGTTGCGGGCAAAGATCTTGCCGTCTGCTATGGTCAAGGGATCGACAAAGCGGTAAGCAAGTGGCAGATTCAACGACCGCTTCCAGACCAGGCGACCGGTCAGAATATCAAGACAGTAAAAGTCGCTACCGGCCACGAAGTAATACTTTCCACTAGAAATTGCAGGATTTATACTGATATCCCTTTCAATTCCTTTTATAGACCAAATCATCGTATCCTGTTTCATACTGTAGCAATAAACCCCGGATTTTTCCACTCTGGCGCTATCGCGATGCAACCAATTTACTGGGCAAATGATCAGGGTATCATCCCCCACAAAGTAGCTTTTGGGTTGTCCAATATTGGGATGCCATCCACCCTCCTTTAAAAATGAAATTTTACTGATGATCCTGAATTCAGAATCAAACACAAATTGAATACATTCATCCGGATAGGGTGTGTAAGGAAATGCAAAGCTATTTAAAATTAAGCCCTTATTCTCATCAAATCTGGGATACTGTTGTCCTGGTAAACAGGAGCTGGCTTCTGTATCAAATCTTCTGATCGACTTTCCAGTATTCAAATCAATGGAGTAATAGGATCTGACTCCGCACCAATAAAGTGCACCTGCACTATTGTATTTCACCCCGCCAAAATAATAACCGGAATTACCACGACCTCGGTTATAATAATCATCCCAGCGCCAATTTAAACAACCATTCAATTTATTAAAAGAGGAAATAACTTCCAACTCATAACTGAATAAATCATAATCTGTGGTAATTACCTGATTTTTGTATATCAGCGGTTTAAGCGAAAACCTGGAAATGGTATCAGGCTTGCCAGATAACCACCTGTACCAAACTACCTGAAGTTGATCTTGGCTATCCTGTACCGGTGTATCCGGCAAAGGTTCCGGCTTTTCACAGGACATCATCAGGGATGCCATGATTAGAACAATTAATTTTTTCATTTCAATTTAATTTTCAGATGTAACACATTTCAATCTTCCAGTTACCTGGATATTCATTTGCTTGTATTTATACCAATCCACTAGATTTGATGCCCTATAAGCAATTTCCATTGTGATATTAACATGGAAAACAAAGTACGCATGATCGTGCAACATCATACCATAATTTTTTAAAACTAATTGGATAAAATATTTCTTGGAAAATGCCGGTCCGTCCGGACCGGATAACATTGAATCCGGTCCGGAAATATTCTTGTTGTTCAAATAGTATTATTGAGTGTTCTGATGGTGTTTGTATGGTTCAGCAGGATCGAATCAAATTCAGGTTTTCCACACCCTTCTACTCTGGCACTTTTGCACAAATCAGATGATAGCCATCTGTGAAGTACATCAGATCGGTCTCCGGATCAATGGTAATTCCCTCGATGTAGTTCTGGGAGTACTGCGGCACAGATCTGGGCACTTTGTATTTTTTTATCAGCCGGCCGGATAATGCATCGAGCACATGCAGGATGTTGTCCGAAAAATACAAACGTCCCTTGTAGTATTCTATTTTGGCCCCCTCGGCAAATCCCGATGCCCCGGTCTCTTCGTCCAGTGTGTTGGCCCAGACCACCAGGCCGTTGGAGGCATTCAGGCAATAGGTATCCCCGATGCTGTTGCGGGCAAAGATCTTACCGTCTGCAATGGTCAGGGGATCGACAAAGCGGTAAGCCTGGGGCAGATTCAAAGACCGCTTCCAGACCAGGCGACCGGTCAAAATATCCAAACAGTAAAAATCGCTGCCGGCTACAAAATAAAATTTATTTTGATTAATTAAAGTACTTTTTGAAATGTGCTTATCTAATTCTCCATAATGCCAAATAATTGAATCACTGTTTAAACTGTAACAAAAAACATCCGACTTTTCGATTGACACAGAATCTTTTCTTAACCATCTTACTGGAGCAATAATTAGTGTGTCATTTTCCAATATGCAAACTCTCGTATACACACCATGTGGATACCACTCTCCCATTCTCATTAAAGTGAAACTTTTTGTTAAGTTGAATTCATGATCCAAAAGGCAAAATTTCAAAGAATCAGGAAAAGGCAAATCTGGAAAGCCATAACTTTGTATTGATAGACCATCTTTCACATTAAAATCATGTGTAAAACTGTTATCAGTAGGTCCAAAATCAAGACTTTTAATTTTTTTACAGGTCGTTCCATTTTCCACATTTATTGAATAATATGAACCCTCACCAGCCCAATATAATTTGCCGTTTTCCATCACCTTGGTATCTCCAAAATAGATTCCTTCATTACCGGATATGCTGCTATAGTAATCCTTCCATTTCCATAACAACTTTCCGGAATGCTTTTCAAAAGCGGACAATACTTCATCTTCCGGCCTAAAATATTTCAGATCTGATGTAATTACTGTATTCTTGTAAATTACAGGTTTTAAGGAAAATCGCGAAAAGGTATCTTTTTTATCTGAAATCCAAGAATACCAGATAACTTTCACTTCATCCTTATCCGATCCTGAAGGTGGCTGACCTATATTTATATTAGCCTTTTCACAGGATGTATAAAATAAAACCAAAAACAATACATAAATATTTTTCATATCACTTTCTTTTTTTAGTAATGAATAGATCGCCATACCTACCAGCCATAAGCTCATTAATTTTTTCATCTGCATTCTTATCATTCCTCATCTGCTGGTGGTTACTGCCTAGCATTTGTGAAAAATGATGTACACCTGGAAAGGCTATGGAGGTCCGGAAGGGTATGACGCCATCGGAATCGTCGATCTGATAAAAACCCGCGCTGGCTATTTCCTGGGTGCAATCGCACTCATAACTCCAGCTTCCGTCGTTTGAATGCTGGGACTTGTTCCTGCAAGAGAGCTCGTCCTCGCAATTGGAAACAACCGACCAGGATCTGTAATCGCCATGGATGAAGTAGGCGCACTTGCACACCTCAAAATTCTGCTGGTCCCGGTATTCCGACGCACCGATCAGGACCTTCCATTTTTCATTCAGGGAGTTCAACCATGAATATCCTCTTTTGTAACTGGATGAAGTTTGCTCGAATCCCCGGATTTTACTATTTACAAATAAATGGCAAATAGGATGAGTTAAACACAACCACCTTTTATTCCTCCAGGAATTTGCGGATGAGCTGTTGGCATCGGCCTTTGCCTTGTATTTCAGGATCAGATCATTAAAGCTGTTTACGTATTCGTCATCCGGATTGGCCTGCCAGGGATCCACGCTCTCAGGTGACTTGGACATCCAGGCCATTTGCCTTAGCAAAACGGGCTCTGTCTCCTTGCCGCCGAAGGCCACTTTCTGGATGTCCGGGAAGGTCTCCTTTTTTAAATTTTGAAAATACTCGGATGGGTTCTGATAGCTGAAATCCTTGCCGCTGCGGCTTTGAAAGGAGGCAAACTCCGAGCTGATGCCCGTGGCAACCAATCCACAGGCGAGAGGACCCAATTTGTTCATGACGTCCTTTGAGTTGGTGATCAGGTCGAGCAGGAAATTGGTTTCCAGCAATTCGGTCAGAGGACCGTCAATCAATTCAAGGCAGCCCTCTTCGAGAAGTTGAATTATTTCCGGAATATTGTCAATGATGGGAGCGCCATTGTGCGGGGTGCCAAAGGTTACGATCCCCTTGACCGGAAAATCCTCACCGAAGGTTTTAATGGCTTCAAAAGCCGCCGCCCTCATGGCCAGTCCTCCCTGGCTGTGACCGATAGCAAAAGGAGGCTTGACGTAATTCTTGCCTTCCGTTTTATGATTGATGTAGGTCCTGAGGTTTTTACCGGCCCCATTTAGGCCGGTCTGGGTATAGCCCGGGTAAAGGCTTTCGATCATGTAATTGTTCTCAGTTTCCGCACCGGCCACCTGCCAGCTGATTTGGGGGTCTCCACCCAGGCCATGGACCCAAAATACGGGCCTGTAGGGCAATGGTTTTGACAGATCGCCGGGATTTCCGGTTCCGGATTCCCCGGACAAACCTAGGGTCTGCGCTGAGCCCCCGGTACCGGAAGGCTGGCCTGACAATACTGAAAAAGAAAGGATCAGAAAAACGATTGTTGTGAGGCATGTTATTGTTTTCATGGTGTTGGGTATTTTAGAGTTTGATGAATTTATGGGTTTCTGTGCCTTTGGATGTTTTTATTTTCAGCAGGTAGCTGCCTTTTGGAAAAGAGCTGACATCCAGGGGTTCGTTCCTTACCGGCCTCAGGCTGCGCATGATGGACCCATCCGCAGATGCGAGTTCGACAAGATGGACATGGACATCTGCAGGCCATTGGATGAGAAGGGTGGATGATGTAATGTTCGGGAATACGGTCACATTTTGCGCTTTTGCAGCCAAGGCGGCGGCCGATCTGGTCCTTTCTTCGCCTTCCCTATCCCTTCTTTGAAAATCAAAATTGGTCCGGCTGACAATTTTGTGATTCTGGACCACTTCTCCATGTCTCAGTTTGACGGGAAGACTCGTCACGCTTTTATAGATGTAAAACTCACCATCCGTGATCTCCGTTACCTTTTCTTCGGACCTCATGACCACTTCTCCATTTTCGATGCTGTTGTCCCAGAGTGTGCGGGTGTTGAGATCGATAAGCTGATCGAATTCAGCATGGCGTATTTCCCACACGCCGGGCCTGAATTCCCTCACCTGGCATCCTGCCTTCCTCAATTCCTCCGCTATGTCATCGTTCATCTGCGGGGGAGCCATGAGCAGGGTATTGGATGGAGACTGGACCATGGCAGGATCAATGTCCTTCAACAAGGTGCTTTTTAGCAGGGAGCCATCCTTTGCGTATTGTCTGATGTGGGTCCGGTCAATGATGGTGGTTGCCACGTTGCTAAAATAACTCCTGTCCTCGGAATTGGAAACAGTCCGGATGAAGGTAGTAGTATAGCCCTCCCGGTCCAGGTACTGTTCAACCTCGTCGACTTTTTGTTTGGGCATCATCTTGCCCTGATCCATGAGCGAGATCTGAGATCCTTTTGCACTTTTTTCGGTGAGATCGTAAGTCTCCTCCCGATAGCTCAGTTTTTCAACCCAGTCTTTGGGGGGATCCGGAAGCTGCGCCTGCAAAAGGGTGGCGCACATAAGCGCTCCCAGGGAAAAAGCTCTTGTCAGTAGTGTTGTTTGTTTTTTCATAGAAATTAAAATTTAGAGTGAACAATCAAATAACAATACAAAAGTGATGCCCCAGATTTGCTAAAAAAGCAATATTTTAAATTTTATCGGCCCATTTTTACAATTTTTTTAATAAAAATGACATTTTTGTAAACTTTTTATAAATTTACCCGGTATATTTTGACAATACGTCAAATTTCAAAGATCCAAATACGGCCTAAAAAATGAAAAATCCCGATTGGAAAAAATTTCAAAGCGACTTTTTGGAAAGTCTGTCCGCCAGGACCGGATCCGTCAAACTCGTGGATGCCCTGGCGCACGCAACCGGAAAAACGAATCATGCCGCCTACAAGAAGATCAGAAATGATTCCATGCTGGGCATTGATGAATTGATCATCCTGGCCAGGACCTTTGACCTGTCCATAGATCAATTTTTGGGACATCGGTCTGCGCCGGTACCCTTCATGAGTGATGCCATCCGCAAAATGCCCGAAGAGCCCGCAGACTACCTGATGAATCTTCAAAAACATCTTAAGCTACTCACCCACGCCACCGGCCTCCATTACCTGACCCTTGCCGGCGAAGTGCCCATTTTTCACATGATGCCTTTTCCCAGATTGTTTGCCCTGAAATTGTTTGCATGGAATTTTACCAATTGGTCCATTCACCGGTTTGAAGATAAATTTGAGCCGGACGTATATCTCAAAGACAGGGAACTTACCGGGATCGTAGAAAAACTCGCCCATACCTATTACCAGTTTCCGGGTACGGAAATCTGGAACATCCGAATGCTGGACATCATCATCGATCAGATCAAGTACTTTGTACACATAGGGGTTTTTCACAATAAGAAAATAGTCAGTGAAATTTTATCCGAACTTTTTGATCTGGTGGATCACCTGAAGAGGATCTGCACCACCGGTGCAAAAAGATTTGAAACCAAGGAATCCCTACATAAATCAAACGTCAAGATCTTTATGAACGAGATCGTATACTCCAACGAGATCAGCTTTGTAAGTTCCGATCAGGGTGATTTCGTATTTATCGCTGCCGACAGTCCCAACTACCTGAGAAGTTCCGATCCCCGGATGACCGCGCACATCAAAAAATGGCTGGTCCGCACCATGAACCACTCCACCCAGATCAGCGGAGAAGGGGAAAAGGAGCGGCGCGTCCTGTTTGAGAAGATCTCCCAAAAATTCCTCAAGGCAAAGACCGAGATAGACAGCCTCTGCAATTACGTGTACGGGTAGGGATGATCCCGGCGCCCCTCAGTCAAGAAATCGCGGAAGGCAAATAATTGAATAACGGTTTGGGTATTGACGAAGGCGGGGATTTTTAGAACGAAAGTTCAATCGAAGAACGAATGTTGAACCTTGTTCAAATGTCCAATCGAAGCTGTTCAGCCCCGCTTTTGGCAATACCTTGTTAGCAACATACCCATTTTCAGTCGGTCTTTTCAAGTTCAAATATTATTTCTACTGTTGTCCCAAATACTTTTGCCATTTTTAGAGCCAAAACGGTAGAAGGAACAAATTTACCCGTTTCAATGGAATTAACAGCCTGTCTTGAAACTCCAATTTTTTCTGCAAGGTCTGCTTGAGTCCAATTTTTTTTTGCCCTTTCAACTTTAATCGTGTTTTTCATTGTCAATGTCGTATTTACGTTTTGAAATGAAAAGTCCGATAAAATAAAAGAGAACGAAGTATGGAACCAAATGTCTGTAACCCCAATTTTCATTGTTCAACGTTATAACAAGGTCAAGTAGACCTAAAGTCATAATCAATAATAGTGCAAGTGAAAATGCTATGACAATAGCTTCCATTTGAACTATTATTTGCACTTCGTCCATAAAGTAAACGCTTCTATAATACTTGTAGATAAAAGTCGTAAAAGCAAATACTGTGATTATGGTTAATACAATTCCCACTTCCTTTGGAAGTTCAAAGGATTTCAAGACGAATAAGCTACCCAAATAGCTTAAACACCAAACAACCGCATACACTAAAACACGGTTTCTTAAATGATTTTTTTGCTTGTCCATAAATTGAATGTTTTAAGTTTATTGCACAAAGATAAGTAAAGATTTCTAAATGTCAATTATAATTTACATAATGTCTTGGATAATTACCTTAATGCTTTAAATGTCAATTAAAAAAATTCGATTGTGGAAAGCTAATTCTCCGTTCAACTAATAGTCTGAACGGTCGTCTGTCTGGGTTGCTGCTAACTCTAAGGAAAGTTAATCCTCCAAATAGTTAATGGGGCAGGATTAACT
>CAYXKO010000062.1:0-9587 GCA_964465435.1 uncultured Saprospiraceae bacterium
ATGGGTCGGCGAGGGGGTAGGACGAGGTTGCCTGTCAGATGTTTGTCCCGTGGTCGGTTGGCTGGAGGTGGTTGGAGGCAGTTTTGGGGGCGAAGGCAATTTTACTATGTCCGGCTCATCGCTGGTCACTACAGGTTTTGGACCTGAAGGTGCGGGAGTCGGTATTTTTTCAACCGGGGCGGTTTCTACTTTCTTCTCTGCTACGGGTTCAGGTTCCGGAGTGGGAGAGGGTTTGGATTCTCCCTGGGAACCTCCTTCCTTTGTCTCAAGTCCTTCTTCTCCCTTACTTCCGCCAGCATTTTCATATTGCTTCATTTTCTCGATGGGCACGAAGGTCACCAGGCTCAGATAAGGGGGCTGTTCAGGATCCTCGGGAGGCTTTATCTCGAACATACGGATAAAGAGAATGAGCAAAAGTAGCAGGTGTATTAGGATGGCATAGATAGTGCCCCTGACACTGTTTTTTTGTTCTGTCTTGACATAGCTGAAGTATGTTGGAGTCATATCTGTCACCTTATTTGCTCAAAGAAAGGGTAAAGTTATGAAGAAACACTGAATAAAAATACAATAAATATGGTGTTATTTCTTAATATCATAGTTTTGCCGGGTTAAATACATTAAAAGGATGCCGGTGACACAAATAAGCCCTTTGATGATAAAAGCCCACATGAACCCCAGCTTTTCCAATGCCTGTAAAAATGATAACGAGACGTTTACCAGGCTTAGTATAACAGCCAGGGCGCCAACAATAAACATCAGGAAGCCCAAAACAGACCCGGCGATTCGCAAATTCATGATTAAAATTTTGTCAAAATTAGCTTTCAGATAGCACTTAAGATTAAATCAGAACTACTTTTGAGTCTTTAAGTTGAGTGAGCCAGATCAAAATCATTGAATGTCCGAGGGATGCCATGCAGGGTCTGCCGGGTTTTATACCGACGGCGGATAAGATAAGCTATTTGAAATTGCTGATGGAGGTGGGTTTTGACACACTTGATTTCGGCAGTTTCGTTTCCCCCAAGGCCATCCCCCAAATGAGGGACACCCATGAGGTGGTCGCCGAAATAGGAAAGTATAAAAACAAGACAAAGCTGCTGGCCATTGTTGCCAATGAACGAGGCGCTATGGAAGCCATCCGCTATCCCGAAATCGATTACCTGGGCTATCCTTTTTCAATTTCGGAGACTTTTCAGATCAGAAACACAAACAGCACGATTGAGGTCTCCCTGGAGAGGATCCGCGAAATATTCAAAATCTGTAAGGACAACGACAAGGAAATTGTCGTCTATCTATCCATGGCTTTTGGCAATCCCTACGGAGATCCCTGGAATGCGGATGTGGTTTCCGCCTATATTGAAAAACTCAGCTCCCTGGGCATGCGGATTTTTGCACTTTCAGACACCATTGGGGTGGCACACCCGGAGAACATCCGGTATTTGTTTGACTCACTGATCCCACAATGGAAAGGGCTTGAGATCGGAGCGCACTTTCACACCACGCCGGAAAGCTGGGAGGAGAAAATTCTTTCGGCCTGGGAAGCCGGCTGCAGAAGGTTTGATGGTGCGATCAGGGGATTCGGAGGGTGCCCCATGGCCAAGGATGTGCTTACCGGAAACATGCCTACTGAAAAAATGCTTCATTTTTTTAAGGAGAAGGGGGAGGTCCTGTCATTGGATTGGGACAAATTTGAAAAGGCCATGGATTTATCATCCTTCATTTTTAAATCCTAATCCATGGATTTGTCATTCGCCACCATCGATTTTGCCTCACCTGAATACGACCAGAGCCTGGCGCTTCGCTATCGCGTTCTTCGGGAGCCCCTGGGTCTTGATTACTCAGCAGAACAAATAAGCGAGGAATGGGAACATCGGCATTTTGCCGCCTTCTTGTCGTCCGGTGAATTGGTGGGATATTTGATGTTGGAATTCCAGCCGGTTGGAGTGGCAAAAATGAGGCAGGTGGCAGTCTTGCCGGAATTGCAATCCATGGGCATAGGGTCCGGGTTGGTGCAATTTTCAGAACAATGGTCCGGCGAGCATGGCATTTCAAGCATAAAACTACATGCCCGGAAAGAGGCCGTACCTTTCTATTTAAAATTGGGTTATCAAGCGGTTGGAGAAGAGTTTCTGGAGGTGGGCATTCCTCATTACGCCATGCAGAAAGATATCACGAAGTCCACAACCTGAGTTTCCTGATGAAGGGCCGGCCTAATCATCCTATGATTGTGGCAAAGGGCAAAAAAAATCCCACAGATTCTGCGGGATTATAATTGGTTGGTTTTAACAGTCACAGCCACCGGAAATTCCGGTTTCGTTTTCCAAATTATATCTCTCAATTATCGTGCCAGTCCATTTTTGATTTGTTTTTTCAATGCCAGGTTTGTCTTGTAGCTGCCCCATTTTTCTCCCAATAATAGATTCATACTGCGGTCGACCATGAAATGCCTGGCAATATTGTATCCTCCCCTGATCCTTTGGGCTATGGAGTCGTAGGCTCTGAGGGCCAGCGAAAAGCCCGCATCCGTGTATTCGATGTGGTGCCAGTACTTGCTGGGGATAAAGAGGGTTTCGCCATGATGCAAATAGGTTTCATATCCCGTCAGATGTTTGAGAACGGGAAATTTTGTTTCGTCGGGGTTTATCATATCTATCAGGCAACCCACCGTATAAGGCAAATGTCCAAGGATGTCTGATTGGTCCGGAGCAAAAAGCAATATCCTCTTTCTTGTTTGAAACTGGGTTAGAAAAACATGCGCACAATCCAGATCGTAATGAATTCTTGTATACGAGCCTTGGCCACCAAAAAACATAAAGGGAAGCTCATTCAAGAACCCATCCATGATGGTCAATTTTCTTATATCGTTTCTTAGTTCAGGCACCTTTGCCAGGAGGTTAAAAAGAAAAATCCGGATATCACTTGGGCCTGATCTGATCAAATTCATATAGTCTCCGAAGGCCATATGGCCTGTAGGGGACATGTAGTTTTTTCCAGGCTTGGAGAAGCTTTTATCATACACGGGCACCTTTATGTCGCCATATCGACGGATGAAGAAGTCAAAGGTCCATTTGTCTTTTGCCGGCCAGTCATTAATTAAATCGGTAAAGACGACCGGTTTAGCTGACTTCAGATATCCTTCCTTGAATTCCTGGCGAGAAAGTCCTGCTTTTTTCTCAATGGGAATCAATCTCATATATCAAAACCGTTTGTGCTTGGTTGCAAAATTAATAAGGATGAATGTTGGCTGTATATATGCCAATTAATTTCTGATGTTCAATTAATTAAAAATATAATAAATATAATATTTGAAAATAATTACTAATCAATGTATTAAATGTATTTATGCATTCAATTGGCCCAATTTAACAATAAATCACTTGGTCGTGCGGGTCTAATCATTTCCTCACTTTGGATCGATCCTCTAAGATGAAAGACGCTTTTGTTCATTAAGATTAACTTTGCCCCTAAATAACGGCCTCTTATGAGTAAAAGGTATGAGAAATTGGGAGTTTCCGCGTCAAAGGATGAGGTGCATCAGGCGATCCGGCATTTAGATAAAGGCATTGTGCCGAATGCATTTTGCAAGGTACTCCCCGATTTGGTCGGAGGCGATGAAAATATGGCCAACCTGATGCATGCGGATACAGCAGGGACAAAAACCAATCTGGCATATCTTTGGTGGAGAGAAACCGGAGACCTGTCGGTATGGAAGTCAATTGCTCAGGATGCGCTGGTCATGAATCTGGACGACCTTGCCTGTACGGGTGCCCTATCCCCGGTGATCATATCTTCTACCATTGGGCGCAACAAGCATTTGATCCCGGGTGATGTGATCGCTGCCCTTATTGCAGGTACTGAGGAGCTTTTGGAGATTTTTAGACAACAGGGTTTGGAGGTTCTATCCGGAGGCGGAGAGACAGCGGATGTGGGCGATGTCGTGAGAACCATAGACGTTGGCATTACTGCATTTTCCCGTATTCCCAGAAACGAGGTGATCCGCGTAAATATTCAGCCGGGGGATGTGGTTGTCGGGCTTGCCTCATCGGGTCAGTGCATGTACGAAGACGCATACAACAGCGGAATAGGGTCCAATGGACTGACTGCAGCCCGTCATGACATTCTTTCATCTTATTACAGGGAAAATTTTTCGGAAACGCTTGCCCCCCAAACCGATGTAAACCAAACCTATACCGGTCATTTCCGCATGACCGATTCTGTCGAAATTGACGGTTCGACCTATAGCATTGGCAAACTTTTGACATCTCCGACCAGAACCTTTCTGCCTGTCATCAGCGCCTTGCTCAATAAAGAAAAGATCAGGCCGAACGGGATGATCCATTGCACAGGAGGGGCGCAGACAAAGGTCAAGAAATTCATAAAGAACCTGAAAATTGTCAAAGACAATCTGTTCGCTCTGCCTCCGGTATTCAGCCTGATTGCAGATCACTCTCTTTGCTCAAAAGAGGAGCTGTATGAGGTTTACAATATGGGCCACCGAATGGAGATTTACCTGCCTGCTGATTTGGCAGACACTGTCATCAGCATCAGTAAGTCCTTTGGTATTGACGCAAAAGTAATAGGCAGGGTAGAGCGGTATGAGGGAGAGTCTGTCGAGTTGCATTCTCCCTGGGGTGTTTTCAATTATTAACTCAGACTATGTCCACAGGCCCCGACAGAAAGTTATTGATGAAATATGCGATGGACCAGTGTACACCGGAAGAAAAAATATTTGTAGAGGATTGGCTGAAATCAGATCCGGATGCCCGGCATCAGTTCGAAAAATATGGCCTTTTGTTTAACCTGGAAAAACAATCCGATGAGCCGGAAGACGGCCATGTGCAGGACACTTTGAACCAAACACAAAGGCATGTAAGGAGTTATGTGGGAATGGTTCTTCTTCTGTTTATTTTGATTTTGATTGGCCTGATTATCCTCGGAATTCTCAAGAACTGAGTATTTTGAATATTGATCATTTAAAACGACTGCTCATCGCCGGCCGGGAATTTGACTGGGAGCAAATGGCATTGGAAATGTTCAGATACCAGGCAAGGGAAAATTCTGTTTACCGCCAATATTTGCAGAATTTGGGAAAGAATCCTTCAAGCATTGAAAAGCTGGAGGACATTCCTTTTCTGCCGGTTGAGGCATTCAAACATCACCCAGTACGCACGGGTCAATGGAGCGAGACCCTGTCTTTCTTATCATCCGGTACGACGCAGAGCAGACGAGCGGTTCATTTGATCAGGAATGCGTCATGGTATGATCAGAATGCAGAGTCCTGCCTTGCATCATTTATGCCCGAATTCAGGCAATATGAGATTGTGGGGCTTCTCCCTGGTTACCTGGAAAATCCATCTTCCTCACTGGGCCACATGGTAAAGCATCTTCACGCTCTTTCAACCGGAAGGGCAGAGGGGAAATTTCTGTTTTCAGACATGAAGGAATTCAATGCGCGTCTTCTGGAGCTTGAAAGCAGGAATCGTAAAATTTTGGCTTTCGGCGTTAGTTTTGCCTGGTTCGATTTTGCAAACCGGTATCATCATCCGGATCTGGAAATGGTGATCGTTGAAACCGGAGGAATGAAGACGTCCGCCCGGTCCATCCTGAAGGCTGAAATCGTGGATCAAATCAGGACATCATTTCCAAAAGCGAGGATTTGCTCGGAGTACGGAATGACAGAAATGTTATCTCAGGCATATTCTGACGAAAGTATGCGCTATCATTGCGGCAACTCGTTGAGGGTTTATGCAAGGAACACCGAGGATCCTTTTGGTTCTTTTATTTTCAATCAGCGTGGAAGGCTGAATATCATTGATCTTGCAAATTTTGACACCTGCTGTTTTCTGGAAACAGGAGACCTCGGAGAGGTTTATGAGGATGGCAGCTTTGCTGTAATGGGAAGGGTTGCCACGGAAGCGCTGAGAGGCTGCAGCTTAATGTACGAAGCCTGATAGTTTTAAGATCCAATCACATTCCCAAAATACGGGCCAGTTCAATTCTGTCTGCACCCGGCTTTTTCTCGCGTTTAATGCATTCGTCAAATGGGGTATATACGACTTTGTCGTGCATTATTCCTGCCATGACATTTCTCTTTCCTTCCATAAGTCCTTCAACGGCGGCATAACCCAATCTGGCAGCCAGGATGCGGTCTGCGGCTGTAGGTGCACCCCCTCTTTGAAGGTGGCCAATCACGGTGACCCGAATATCCTGCTCAGGAAAATATTGTTTGAGTCCTTCCTGAATGACATATCCATTTCCAAGATGATTGCCTTCCGCACTAATGATCAGGCCAAATAGTTTTTTGCGTCTGAGCGCTTTTTTTACATTCTCTGCCAATTCTTCCAACGTACACGGTTCTTCCGGTATGACAAATGCACTGGCTCCGGATGCAATGGCCGTGTGGAGGGCAATATAACCCGAATTCCTTCCCATCACTTCTATGATGAACAGGCGATTGTGGGAGTCCGCGGTATCTCTGATCTTGTCCACTGCTTCCACAGCTGTATTGACCGCCGTGTCAAATCCGATCGTGAAATCGGTTCCGTAAAGGTCGTTGTCGATGGTGCCAGGCAGCCCGATGGTCGGCATATCGAACTCCTGGGAAAAGACCAGACTGCCGGTAAAAGTTCCGTTGCCCCCGATCGCGACCAGGGCATCTATGTCAAAAGCCTTGAGGTTTTCAAATGCAATTTTTCTGTGCTCGGGCTCAAGAAATCTTTTGCTCCGGGCGGATCTAATAAAAGTGCCTCCATGGTGAATGATATTTCGCACGTCATCATCCTCAAGTCTGCCAATATCTCCATCGATCATCCCTTCGTAACCCCGCTGAATGCTGTAAACATGGAGATCGTAGACGCTTGCCTTTCTGATAATGGCACGTATGGCAGCATTCATACCGGGGGCGTCACCTCCTGAGGTAAAAACTCCTATTCTATTGATGGATCTCATGTTTCAAATGATATTGCATTAAAGCATAGTGAATCTGATCATGGAAGAAAACCCCTGGAAAACCGTATTGTTCTGCCTTGGATCTTATATTGTCGGACAAGAGCAAGGCAACACTTCCGCAAAAATGGACCGGTAGACTTCCTTCCTTTTTGAATGGGATTAATCTTCGGTCAAAGAATGAATCCAGGGAGTTTTCCAGGATTTGATTTATCTGAGGGTGGTGCCGGTGTCCGAAAATAAAGGGAAAAAAACTGGCCAGCTCGTAGGCGATTCGGGGGGAAGAATAAAGGTAGGACAGGTAATCCTCCCTGGGTACCGGCAGTGCATTTTCCAAAGCCGATTCCAGTCCGGGGTCCAGTCGGCCATAAAAGAACTCAGCCAAAAGCATTTTACCCAATTGTGATCCGGCCCCTTCGTCTCCCAGTAAATAGCCGAGTGCGGGCAATCGCCGGGTCAATTGATGCCCGTCGCTTATGGCAGAGTTGCTTCCTGTACCCAGAATGGCGATGATGCCTGGTTTTGCTCCACAGGATGCTCTGGCCGCCCCCAACAGGTCTGATCCAACAAGTATGTGTGCATCAGGCCATTGTGAAGAAAGCAGAATTTCCATCATCGCGGAGGCATGGCCTACGCAGCCCGCTCCGTAAAAGATAAGCTCCTTCGGAATATGGGCACCCAGGATACTGCCGACAGACTGAAGGGTCGCAGTTAAGGAATGCTTGCTTTGGGTTACGGGATTCATGCCCGGGGTGTTGAATTCCAACAGAACATCGCCTTTGTGGTGGAGGATCAAGGCTGTCTTGGTCGATCCGGAATCTGAAATCATTTGCATATGAACCACAAAGAAAAATAATACCCGCCATATTTTAATTAAAAGGAAAATGTGCCCCCTTATCTTATTTTTGCGCGAAATTTTGATATGAAGAAAGTAACAGTAATCGGTGCGGGTACCATGGGCAATGGGATCGCCCACGTGTTTGCACAATATGGATATGATGTAGTCCTATGCGATATATCCGAAAAAGCCCTGGAAAAAGCCCTAGCTACCATTGACAGGAACCTGGGCAGAATGGTGGAAAAGGGGAAACTAACTTCGGATGACCACAAAGCTTCCCTCGCCAGGATCCAAACAAACACTTCCATGGCAGAAGCAGTAAAAGATGCTGAGCTGGCCATTGAGGCTGCAACGGAAAATCTTGAGCTTAAGTTGAAGATATTCAGGGAGTTGGATGGATGTGCTCCGGAAGGATGCATCCTGGCGACCAACACCTCTTCCATTTCCATCACCAAAATTGCAGGCGCCACAAAGCGCCCCTCCATGGTCATCGGAATGCATTTTATGAATCCTGTGCCCGTGATGCGCTTGGTGGAGGTGATCAGGGGATACTCAACCAAGGGGGAGGTTTGTGCCACAATTATGGAAATCACCAAAGCCATCGACAAAATTCCGGTCGAAGTCTATGATTATCCGGGATTTGTGACAAACAGGATCCTGATGACCATGATCAATGAGGCTATCTATACGCTCTTTGAAGGGGTCGGAAATGTAGATGAAATTGATGGCATCATGCGACTGGGTATGGCCCACCCCATGGGACCTCTACAACTGGCGGATTTCATCGGACTAGATGTCTGCCTATCCATCCTCCGGGTGCTTTACGAAGGGTTTGGCAATCAGAAATATGCACCATGCCCTTTGTTGGTCAATATGGTGAATGCAGGCCAATTGGGCGTAAAATCCGGGGAAGGCTTCTATGATTATTCGAAGGGAGGCAAAGAGTTGGTGGTAAGCCAGAAGTTCCTTCAGAGGTTTAAGCATGACTAAGCTCTGGGCCATATTTCAAATGAAATGCCCGGCCTGCTGGGAAGGGGCCTTGTTTGTCAATAACAAGAATCCATTCAGCTTTAATTTTGAGATGCATCAAAAATGCCCTCATTGCGGAGAAGATCTGGTCAGGGAGCCGGGATTTTACTTTGGCTCAATGTTCCTGTCCTATATCATGTCCGGGCTTTTTTCTCTGCTCGTGGTGGGGGGTCTAATCATCGGGATGAAGGTCCGGTGGGAATACGCTCTTGCGGTTTTGGGATTGATTTTGATACTGCTTTATGCATTTATCTATAAATTCTCCAGGTCACTTTGGATTCACCTGTTCGTGACCAGAAAAAAGTAAGGCCAAAGATGAACTTTGGCCTTGGCTGGTGTATTTTACAAGAAAGGATCTCAGGGTCAAAGCTTGGTAAACTTTTTGGAGCTTACCCGGCCATCGTTGTCTGAAATTTTCAAAATATACATGCCTGATGGCAGGTCGCCTACCTCCAGGGTCTTTCTGGCCTCACCTGCAAAAAGGTCTTGCTTTACTGAACTGTATTGTCTGCCTGATTCGTCCAGGATGGAGAAGGTGGCCTGAAAACCTTCAAATGCCTCCAGGTTCAGGTAGATTTCGTCCTGAACCGGGTTGGGACTCAGGTCAAATTTTAGTCTTTTGCTCAGGTCTTCCACTGAAACTGGCACATTTTGCACGATCACATAGGTTTCCTCAAATACCCCTACGTTGCTGCTGTTCTTATTAAAAAAGAAGGGGGTGGTGAAATAGGCATTGTTGTTATACCGGTAGTTAAGGCTGATGTTGTGCACGGGCCAG
>CAYXKO010000063.1:0-9413 GCA_964465435.1 uncultured Saprospiraceae bacterium
CCAGGATTTCAATGGCCAGTGGCTCATCATCCACTATAATCGTCTTGATCATTGGATTCGGTATTTTGTTTGATGAAAAGAAACAAGTGTATTTCATAAGAGTCAGGGGACTCCTCTGTTTTTAGCTGATGCATTTCAGGGTACAGCAATTCCAGTCTTTTTTTGACATTCGATAAGCCAATACCACCAATCTTGCTGTTTTGGTTGAATCCGGGGAGCATTTGGGATCTTGAATTCTTTACAATGAACTCAACCGTTTCGGAGCGGATTATGAATTTTGCCCGGATGAATGCACCATCCAGACTTGTCTTGAGGCCATGTTTAAAGCTGTTTTCGATAAATGGGATGAATAGGAGAGGAGCGACGTAAATGCCTTCAGGATCTCCTTCCAGATCTACGGAAATGTCTGCTTTTTTACTTAATCTTATTTTTTCCAGCTCGACATAGTTCTTGATGTATTGTATTTCCTTGGAAAGAGGTACCCATTTTTCATTACATTCATACAGCATGTAGCGCATCATGTCCGATAGCTTGAGGACCACTTCCGGCGCATAATCGGACTTTTTTAAGGTTAGCGCATATAGATTGTTCAGGGTGTTGAACAGGAAATGGGGATTGATCTGGTTTTTCAGATACTGAAGTTCGGTCTGTATGTTTTTGGTGATAAGTTCTTTCTTTTCTTTTTGGATCTTGATCCAATCCAAAGGCACCCTCACCAGGGTTGAGAGCGCGGGTATGATCACCAGGGATATATAATTGATCCTGGGGTCATTGATCCAGCCGGGGCATGGCTCTTCGTAACTGTCGCACAGCAGGCTGTTTATGAGTATGACCATGGGACAAAGAAGCAAGGCCATCCCCAGGAGTTTGGCGATGTAGGGAAGCAGCCCTTGCGCCTGGCTCAATTTTTGGGTAAACAGGCGTATGTTTATGGTTACCGCTATGAAAAAGAACAGTGTGTTAACGGCTGACCACAAAATTTTATGGCTTGTGGACCAGTGCTGCGGTCCCAAATAACATAGTATTAAAAAAAATATGGCCCAAAAAACAATCTTGCCCAAAGGCTCAGTGTTTAAAGGATTGACTTTCATTTGTCCGGCCAGCCTGTTCATCCTACCGCAAAATAAGCATAAGGCATTCAATTTTTTCTTATTTTTCGATGAGACTCCACCAAATCCGGATAAAACCTGAGCTGGACCCCCTCAACTGAACCAAGCGTCTTACCTTACGTTTAATTGTTTTATATAAATTCTTTCTATGGAAGAGAGCCAGCATCTGGTCAATCATCAATTGCCGGATTATTTTAAGTCAATCATCAAGGGTATTGGTGAAGACCCTGAAAGAGAGGGTCTTGTAAAAACGCCGATCCGTGCGGCAAAGGCTATGGAGTTCCTTTCAGGCGGCTATGCCCAAGATCCTGTGGAAATCCTAAAATCTGCGATGTTCAGGGAGGATTACAGTGAAATGGTGGTGGTCAGGGATATTGAGTTTTATTCCCTTTGCGAACATCACCTGCTCCCATTTTTTGGCCATGCTCATATAGCCTATATTCCCAATGGGCATATAGTGGGACTCAGCAAACTTCCTCGCCTGGTGGATCTGTTTTCTCGTCGCCTCCAGGTACAGGAAAGATTGACCTTGGAAATTATGAACGCCATCCAGGACACCCTTCATCCACACGGAGTCGCGGTCGTGATGGAGGCAAGGCATCTTTGCATGATGATGAGAGGGGTTCAAAAACAAAATAGTTTGACAACAACCTCCTCCTTTACAGGAGTTTTTAAGACCTTTGAGACCCGAAATGAATTTTTAAATCTGATCAATAAGAATAGCAAGTAATGAGTAATCAGGCATTTCTGTTTCCGGGACAGGCGAGTCAGTTCGTTGGAATGGGTAAAGACCTGTACGATGGTTCGGATACGGCAAGGGATCTCTTTGAGCAGGCTAATGAATATCTGGGCTTCAGGATCAGTGATGTCATGTTTCACGGCACTGAAGAACAACTGAAACAAACCAATATCACTCAGCCTTCGGTCTTTATTCATTCATTGGTTTCCCTGAGGGTGCACAGGCCGGAATTCAAGGCTGCCGCCATGGCAGGTCATTCATTGGGAGAGTTTACATCCCTGGTGGCAGCCGGGGTGATCAGTTATCTGGATGGACTGGCTTTGGTCAGGACACGCGCGGATGCCATGCAGGAGGCTTGTCTTTCCAACCCGGGCTCAATGGCTGCCGTTGTTGGGCTAACCGACGAACAAATTGAGGCTGTCTGTGCGGAAATCCAGGACGATATCGTCATACCAGCCAATTACAACTGTCCGGGTCAATTGGTTATTTCAGGTAGTTTGAATGGACTTAAACTGGCTGAATCCAAGCTGATTGAAGCAGGGGCCAAAAGAGTGATCATTTTGCAGGTGGGTGGGGCCTTCCATTCCCCGTTGATGGAACCCGCCAGGGCCAATCTGGAAAAGGCAATTCAGAATATTGAATTCAAGGCTCCCGCTTGTCCCATTTATCAAAACGTGGACGCCCAGCCTCATACCGATCCGGACAAAATAAAATCCAATTTGATCAGTCAGCTGACAGCTCCTGTAAAATGGACTCAGATCATGCAGAATATGATTGCTCATGGTATCGATTCATTTGTGGAGGTGGGAGGCAATGGCACCGTGTTATCGGGCTTTCTCAAGAGGATCGATAGAAACATACCCGTGATATCCATATGAGCATATCCGGGCAAATTTCCAGCGGTGCGGTATTGTTATCTGAACCATTTATGCAGGATCCCAATTTTAAGCGGACTGCCATTCTCATTGTAGATCATACTGAGGCGGATGGCACTGTAGGGTTTGTGCTAAACAGGAATTCCGGCTTTCGTCTTTCAGATCTCCTGGATAACCTCGGGGAGTTTGATGCCATGGTATTTGAAGGAGGTCCTGTCTCCACAAACACCTTGCATTATCTGCATAATGTCGGAGAAATGCTCGAGGAGTCTATCCGGATCTGTCCGGGTTTATACTGGGGTGGTAATTTTGATTCACTGAGATTTCTGATCGAACAAAATCTGATCAAACCTGAAAATATCCGGTTTTTTCTGGGATATAGTGGATGGGGTGCAGGTCAACTGGCTGAAGAGCTGGAGGAGAAATCCTGGATTTTGTCCCACATGGATACCAATTACCTGTTTCGTAAGGATCAGGCTGATCTGTGGAAGATCATGATGAATGACAAGGGAGAACATTGGTCCGCATTGAGCCAAATGGATGGCGACCACATTTTTAATTAAAAACTTACATTAGTTGCTTCGAGTACAAAATCTGAATCTGGGATTTGGGGAAAGGCCCATTTTTGAGAACGTTTCGTTTGTGATCACGGCCGGTGAGAAGCTGGCGCTGACTGGCAGAAATGGTGCGGGGAAATCCACATTATTCAAGGTTCTGACCGGGCAGATCAGACCGGATAGCGGCACCATTGAAAAACCCAAGGATCTGACCCAGGCCTTCCTGAAGCAGGAATTGCCTGAGGATAAGGGAAGGACCGTGGTTGAGGAAATTAAAAGTTCTTTGGAGCATCTTACCTCCCTGCACGCGGAACTAAAGGAAATCGAACACGGGCTTTCCGATCCTCATCTCGATCCGGACCGGATGTCTTTGATGATTGACCGCATGACAGACATCCAGCACCAGTTAAAATACCTGAATGCAGATAAGATTGACGGAGAAATTGAAAAGATACTTTCCGGTTTGGGATTTGCCCAGGGCGATTTTTCCAGATTCACCCATGAATTCAGCGGGGGCTGGAGAATGAGAATTGAACTTGCCAAGATATTGCTATCCAAACCAGATCTGCTCCTCCTGGATGAGCCCAATAACCATCTGGACATCATCTCGATCCGATGGCTAGAATCCTATCTTAAAAATTACGAGGGTTCGGTGGTTTTGATTTCACATGACCTGATGTTCGTTGACAAGGTAGCCGATCGCATCATTGAAATAGACCGGGGAAGGATCTATGATTTTAAAGGCAGCTATTCTGCGTTTATTGAATACAAGAAAACCAGAAAGGAGATCGAGCAAAGTGAATACAACGCACAACAAAAACTGATCCAGCAGAAGGAACAATTGATCGATAAGTTCAGGGCAAAGGCCAGCAAGGCCTCTTTTGCTAAATCGCTGCAGTCCGAACTGGCCAGGATGGATATTAAGGAATCTCCGGAAGAGGAGTTGGCCGCCATGAAACTCAGATTCACGGCTTTTAAACCTGGCGGCAGGGTCGTCTTTGAGGCTGTGGATGTCTCCAAACAATACGATGCCCACAAGGTGCTGGAGCACGTCGATTTGCTGGTGGAACGAGGACAAAAGCTTAGTTTTATAGGACAAAACGGCCAGGGCAAGAGTACCATGGTTAAAATGATTTGTGGTCAGTTGGCCCCTACATCCGGAGTGATCAAGCCCGGTCATGAAATACGCATGGGTTACTATGCCCAGGAGCACTCCGAGATCCTGGATCCTTCACTGACCATATTGCAGACTCTTGAAGACGCATCCATTCCGGAAGCCAGACCTATGGTTCGCAATATCCTGGGTGGTCTGGGATTTCAGGGAAAGGATGTCGATAAAAAAGTAAAGGTATTAAGTGGGGGTGAAAAATCAAGACTGAGACTGGCCACCCTGTTGGTTCAGCAACACAATCTGCTGATATTGGACGAACCTACCCATCACCTGGACATCCCATCCAAGGAGGCTTTGAAGGATGCCATTAAAAATTACAACGGTACGGTCATTATTGTCTCGCATGATCGCGAATTCCTGAGAGGGCTGGCAGAAAAAACGGTTTTCTTTGCCAATCGGGGAATCAGGGTTTATGAAGGAGACATAGACTATTTCCTGGAAAAAATGGATTCTGAGGATATTTTGCATTCATTTCAAAATGCAGCTGGGTCTGTTTCTGTATCGAATCAAAGCCCCGGGGTTCAGTTGAATCCAGACGCTCAGAAAAATCTCCAGAAAAAGCTGAAACAAATCGAAAAGCAAATAGAAGTGATCGAATCCGAAATGAAAGCGGTAGAAGCCAGGATGGCCGACCCCGAGTTCTATTCCGCAAAAGAAAGCGATCAGATACTTCAATCTTATAAGCAGTACAAGATCGACCTGGTGAAACTACATGAAGAATGGGAGTCAGTGGTGGACTCTTTGGGTTAGATCCTTCTCTTTCTCATTAGGCCAAAAAAAAACCCCGCAAAATTTGCGAGGCTTTTTTATATCGTGTCTCCGGGAGTTGACAAACCAAAATTTATCTCAGATTATTACTTTTCCTGTTTCTCTTAAAAAACACCAGAAAGGACTGCCGATGTTGGTTGGCTGCTCTTTCAGAAGAAGCCGCACGTCAGATTATAAGTTTTTGTAAATCAATCCCTAACTGTTTAACCCGTTTCATCTGTGCCACACCGGCAGTCCCATTCCTGGATCCCATTTTCAATATTTATTCAAGCAATCGACACTATTTACTTTTAAACCGTGTTCGACAATACAAAGATGGGCTGACCTGTTTGCCCGGGAATCAATGAAAACCCTGATTTTTAAAACTCAGGGTTTTCCCTGAGTTGCTTTGGGCATTGCAGGTGGGCTTCAGGTTAATAAATAAAAGTAAATCAATAATTTAAGTTGTTTTGGAGTTGAAGCTCAACTAATGGCTCAGGGTTTAAAATTGAGCTCTTTATTCATTTTTAAGGGGACCAAAATCAGGATTGAGGTGCCGGACTCTGCGGATGAATCAATTGATATGTTTCCACCCAAGTAACTTACGCGGGATTTGATATTTTCAAGTCCGATTCCATTGGGACTTTGGTTGGGATCGAAACCTTTTCCATCATCTTCAATGGTGATTTCAAGGTCACCGTCCTGAAGTTGGAGTTGGACCAGAATTTCATGGGCGGAGGCATGCTTGACTGCATTGTGGATAAGCTCCTGTATGATCCTGTATATGTGTGTGGATGAATCAAGGTCCGGCAGATTATCGGAATTAAGACCAAATGACTGAAAGAAGATCTTGGGCCCTTGGGTTCTGTTATATCTGTTTACAAGATCCTGAATGGCCTCGACGAGCCCCAGATTTTCCAGAGCCCCGGGCTTGAGATCGTGGGAAATATTTCTTACCTCCTTACAGGCTACGTCGATCAGCTCATTGACTTTGCTTATCTCAGAGGCATTTTCCGCCTGGTGGTTTTTCCATTCCAGCTTGTCGAATCTTAATTTGATGGTAGACAATAAGCCACCCAGGCTGTCGTGAAGGTCCTTGGCGATCCTTTCTCGTTCGACTTCCTGCCCTTTGAGCATGGACTGCATGTTTTGCAGCGCAATGCTGTTTTCGAGCTCCCGGATCTTCTGCTGGTTGATTTCGTCGCTTTGCCTGAGGATAATTTCATTGGCACTTAATTTTTGCTGATAAAAGAGCAGGATCAGAAACACGGCGATCAATATGGCTCCCACACCAAACAAGAGAGAAACCATGGTGAAGTTTGATCTCCGGGACTTCAGCTCAAGTAGTCTTTGGTTTTTTGCCAGGTCAATTTTATCCTCTCTTAACTCTTTGTTTTCGAAACGGTCAATAGCCTTCTTTACTTCATTGTCCAGGCTAAATTTTAAGATGCTGTCGTTGATGGAAATGTAGTTGAGAAGGGCCTGATTGGCTTCCTTGTGTAAATTCTGGTCCTGCAGGCAATAAAATATTTTTTGGTTCAATTGCAGAACATCGGTCATAAAGCGCAGACTGTCAGAAATTTGAAGCGCGTTGTTGTACGAAAAACAAGCTTCCCTGGACATGCCTCTTTTGGTGTAATAATCTCCGATAAGCTGGTAGGATAGGGCCTCCAGCTCAGGTAATCCGGTAGCCTTGGCATATTTCAGGCTTGCGCCAATTACCTCAACGGCTTTTGAGTCAAGCAGGCTGTCCTTCAGGGTGGCATTTAATATGGAATACTTGTGGTAAAAATACGGGTTGTTTTTAGTTGCATTTTCAGCTTCCACCAGTCCAAGGAAATAGGAGGATTGTTCCGGGTTTTGTGCCTTCAGCTGGACAAGGGCCATCAAAAGGCAGGATTTGACCAGGTCCTGTTGATTTTTGTTGTTGGCAAAATAGACATGGCAATATTCCAGATTGGAAATCGCCTTTTGATACCATCCCAATATATAATATATCCTGGCTAAAAGGTACCGAAACTGGTTGGAGCCCAGCAGGTCACCTTTGTCGTTGAGCCTCCGGATGATTTCCAGGGTAGGGCTGACCGCTCCAAAATAGTCCCTCGATTCAATTTTGGTTTTAATATGTTGGTGGATGCTGTCTGTCTGGGGATCAGAGGCAAACTTCTGAATATCGGTGCTGTACAGTTTTGACTGTTCCTGCGCTTCCAGAGGGCATGCCAGTAAAAGCAGTAACCATATCTGAAGACAATATTTCATGCATTGTATGGCCCAAAAATAGCGGTGCTGCTGACGGTTTGTATCAGGGTAAACCATGATTTTTGGCCCCGGAAGAGGGCGTTAGATCAGTTTTTGTTCGTAGGCAGCCCGTACCAGGCCTGCTGAATTCTTGACGTTGAGCTTTGAAATCAGGCTGCTGCGGTGGGTTTCCACAGTTTTTAGGGATATAAACAGGGTATTGGCTATATCCTGTGTGGTGTATTCCTTGACAATCAGAGACAGCACTTCTTTTTCTCTCCGGGTCAATTTGGGGGTGACCGTGAATTTTGATTTCCTGGGTCCTTGACTTTTTATGAGTCCGGACATAATGGTTTCGGTGACATCCTTGCTGAAAAAGCTCTCTCCGGAGGCAATGGTTTCAATGGCTTTGATCAGCTCAGCTCTGCCCGTGTTTTTCAGTATATAACCCTTTGCCCCGTTTTTCAATATTTCGGTTACAAAGCTTTCCTCGTTGTACATGGAAAGTGCCAGTACAAGGGTACTCTTGTATTCTGATGAAATTCTCTTACAGACTTCAATCCCGGTCATATCGGGGAGATTGATGTCCAACAGGAGTACATCGATCTTATGGGTCTCCAGTATGGGAAAGATGTCGCTGCCCGCATGGCACTTGGCAACGAGTTCTATGTTTTCGACATGGGCAAGAATGGACTCGATTCCATCCACAAACATGGCATGGTCATCGACTATGGCTACTTTGATCATTACAGTATTTTGGTTTTCCTCTCATTCGTAAAAAAACCTGGATACTCATGGGGAGGGAGTTAGGAAACGCAAAAATAGTCAGTATTTCTGATTATGTTGAATTATTGCCAGACTACTGCCATTTGTCCAGCTGGTTCGTGAGGGCCTTCATGTCCCTGGGTATGGGGCATGTTATCGAATAGGGTGTTGGGCCCAGGGTAAATTCCAATTGGTAAGCGTGCAGGGCGGTCCTTTGGATCAGGGGAGGAGAGGGTTCGCCTGATTTGGACAATCGGGCTCTTTTTTTTATGTCGTTGATCCTCAATTCTTTCTCGATGCCGTATAGGGAATCTGCCACAATGGGACAACCAATATAGGCCAGGTGGACCCTGATCTGGTGCGTACGTCCCGTCAAAGGCATGCTCTCAATTAGTGAAAATTCCTTCCAGCTTTTGTTGATTTTATAGAGTGTTTCAGATTGCTTGCCCTTGGGGTGAATGATCATTTTTCCATCGCCGGAAGGGGAGTGCGCGATGGGGGCGTTGATGACGCCTTCTGGGGGCGAAGGCTTTCCATGGCATACAGCCAGATATAATTTCTTAACCTGCCTTTCCTCAAAGGCAATGCTCAACTGCCTGTGCGCTTCTGAGGTTTTGGCAAAAACCAGGATACCGCTGGTCTCTCTGTCAATGCGGTGAACGGTATAAAGTTCAGGCATGGTTGACCCAAGAAGATGCAGCGCATTTTCCTTATCGGGGTCATACCGGTCAGGGATGCTCAGTAAGCCTCCCGGTTTATTAATGGCCACGATTTGCTCGTCCTCAAAGAGGATGTCTGGTTTTGTCTTCAAGTCAATCCAGATAATGTTTGGGAATGTCTGAATACTTGGTATGTCTGAATAAATAGTAATGGACGAACAGGGAGCCTCTTAATACCCCGTTTAGTTTTTCGGGTCCTATGCGGTACCTTTCTACGGTTTGTTCTCCAAGATCCTTTTTATGCAGCAGGTATGGAGTGGACAAAATGGAAATCACATAGGCTTCTATTACTTTCAGCGTCAACGCGAATTTACCGGAAAGAAGATACCTGATGCTGATCATCATGTCCAGCAAAAGGCGAAGTGGCAGTATGATGATCAGAAACCAGATGGGGGCATTCTTAAAGATGGTCGCCAGGTTGTTTCTGAAATTCAGAAATACTTTTCTGGGGTTGGTGTATTCAAGTGTTCCGCCTCCCAGATGATAGGCTTTG
>CAYXKO010000064.1:0-9324 GCA_964465435.1 uncultured Saprospiraceae bacterium
ACTTGCTGCCAACCTTGATGGCCTTATGGCAATTCATGCACGTACTGGCCGGGGGAATGACACTTTGCTTGGACCTTCTGGCTCCGTCATGGCAGTAGTTACAGTCAATTTTATGCAGACCCGCATGGGTAGCGTGGCTGAACTTTATGGGTTGCTCGGGGGCATAATTTTGCTGACGCCCCATGGAGATTGCGTTGTTTACAGTGGTATAACCTCCAAAAAGAACCAAACCGAAAAGAACAAAGCTTACAACAGCTTTGCCGGTAAGAAGCTCCCAAATTGAATGCCTGATGACATTTTCATCACCGGCTGCCCTTCTTTTGGCATAAAGCAGATCATTCTGCAAATTCCATAAAAACAGGGCCAATCCGACCAAAAGGGCAAAAATCAGATATAGCCAAACAGGAGATGCGCTGCCTCCCTGAGCGGTATCGCCTCCGGCTGCACCGGGTTCAGCAGCTGCTTTGGGTGGATATGTGCCTGCAGCCACACCATCTATATATAGGAGAATACTTTCTACTTCATCATCTGAAAGATTGGGGAACGCTGTCATCACAGTAGGCTTAAACTGATTCCACAATTCAGTGGCCCGGGGATGCCCCTCGGCAATCATTGCCTGAGAGTTCCTAATCCATTTATAAAGATCCGCTTTTGGATAAGATGCCCATCGCTCCTGTGTGCCTGCCAGCGCGGGACCGGTCATGGCATCTTTCATATTTTTATTGTGGCAGCTCGCGCAATTGTTTTTGAACGAGGTTTTACCCAACTCAATATCTGGCGCTGCTGATAGAACAGAACAACAGAAAAGGAGGGTAAAAAAGGATTGAAGAACTCTTTTACAGCTCATAAAATATTGAAAAATAGATGAGTATAAATTATAAAAATTCACAAGTAAGGGATTAAGTCTTACTCAGGTGCAAAAGTAATTCTTCTGCAATAATTTCATAAGATTGAGCAATAAAACAATAAATATTTTTTTTTTCAAATATGTGCTCTTGCCTGAACCATATATTCTAAACGGCAATAGGAGCCTTGATTGCAGGATGGCATTGATAATCAATAAGTTGAAAATCACCAAATTCAAATTGGTCAATATGGTCAGGCTTTTTCAGTATTTCCATCGCAGGAAGTGGAAATGGAGTTCTACTAAGCTGATTATTAGCTTGTTCTATATGATTTAAATATAAATGAACATCTCCCAATGTATGAATAAAATCACCAGGCTGAAGATCAGTTATTTTAGCGATCATCATGGTAAGCAAGGCATAAGAAGCAATATTAAAAGGAACCCCCAAAAACAGGTCTGCACTTCTCTGATATAACTGACAGGACAATCTTCCGTCTGAAACATAAAACTGAAACAGGCAATGACAAGGGTTCAAGGCCATTTTAGGCAAATCTTCCACATTCCAGGCTGAAACAACCATGCGTCTGGAGTCGGGATTCGTTTTGATCGTATTTATAACGTCCGCAATCTGATCGACAATGCCTCCGTCTCGGGTCCTCCAGGAGCGCCATTGCTGCCCATATACTGGCCCCAGATTGCCATTTTCATCAGCCCATTCATCCCAAATGGTAACGCCATGGTCATTCAGATATTTTATGTTGGTGTCGCCCTTCAAAAACCATAATAATTCATAAATGACTGATTTTAAATGAATTTTCTTGGTAGTAACCAATGGGAATCCTTCATTCAGATTGAATCTCATCTGATGGCCAAACAAACTTTTCGTCCCCACTCCGGTACGATCTGTTTTTACCACACCTTCATTTAACACTTTCCGGATCAGATCCAGGTAAATCTGCATATATTAATTTTATGCAAATATATTGCGTATGTCAAAGTAAGGCCTTGTGTATTTTAGTTTTTCACTTTTGATTGATCTTTATGATCAGGGACAATGCATCAATGATTTGATCTGCCGATTCAGGTATGTAAATTCCATTTATGGCCAAATGAAAGCATTTATGGCCAAATCGTCTCATTGTCAAAGCCTTATTTGACCAATACCGATTTACAAAGGATTGTTTGCCCCTTTTTCAGCTTAACAAAATAAAGTCCGGGAAATACATTTAAGTCAATGGTTCCAATGCCATCTGACCCAAAATGAATGGTTCCACTACAGATTGGCCTTCCCAAAAAGTCCAGTAATTCAAATGCCATATTTTCATTTTGGCTGGATTCGATATGGATCAAGCCCGACGATGGGTTGGGATAAATCTTTATCTCATCAGGATTCGGGTCAGAATTATTGACCATGGTACCATCCGTGCGTATTTTGGTTTTCCCAATGTATATCCCTCCCCTATAATTGCCTGAAACTATTTCAAGTACGCCGTCATCATCAATATCGGCAAAATCGAAATGAAGCCTTTCTCCTTGCCTGAAAGATCCGAAATCAGACTCGGACAGTTTGAATTTGCCATATAAATTCCCTTCAATTTCATCAAAGACAGAAACTTTACCAACCAGTCCTCCTGAGAACATCTTCAATTTGTTACCCAGGCGGTAAACTCTTGGAGAGCTGTACATCTGGGAGCCTTGACCTTCAATGATCGCATTGCCGGGACAAGGAGAGTTGGGTGCTGTTTTTGGATCCTCATTGAATTGGGCAGATGTTTTTGTTCCAATATTTTGAAAATAGAAAAAACTGGAACAGGGCTCAAAATTTGAATTGTTATTGCCAGTTTTGGTACCAATCAACAGATCGAGCAAACCGTCCTCGTTCATGTCGACAAGCCATGGAACACTTTGAGCTTTCGCATTTATGTCCTTATACGCATAGACAGGGTCCTTGAAGCGGAAAGGTTTTCCCGGTCCGGCAATGTTTTCGCAATAGTACAGAAACCCTTCATGTTCTCCAACCAGCATATCCAGGTCGGCATCGCCATCCAAGTCTCCAAATGTGGGAGTATAGGAATAGGAAGGATAATCTCCTGTAGAGAACCTCCTGAAATTTAAATAGTTGGAGTCGACTAAATGGTACTCCGGCTGCGTTCGCGTTCCTTTATTTTCAAATAATACCAAGGATGCCTGCAGGATATTGTCCTTGATGTATATGCCCTCGGTCCCTATTAAAATGTCAAGCAGTCCATCCTGATTGTAGTCGACAAAAACAGGACAGGCCCCTGAACCAAAATCGAGGATTTGATTGGTCAGGAAATCATTCTGAACGAAGAAAAAATCAGGCTTTCCGGGTACTTGACCCTGCTTTTTATATAAAAGTACATTATTGGTGTTTCTGGAAAGATACCTTTGATTGGGTGAAACGAGGATATCTTTCAAACCGTCCTTGTCAACGTCCAATTCGAATCCCGCGTTAAAAATGTGGAGTTCCGCAGGGACATTGTCTTTGGGCCAGGTAACATCCATTTCTGACATCCATGCGTCCGTTTTTGTTCCATTGTTGAATAATGCAACGAGGTTTTTATTAGATAAATCACCCACCAAAAGATCCTGAAAACCGTCATTATCGAGATCAGGACTTACCAGGGTGGAACCAGCGTGTCTGGGCTTGGTGTCTGTGCCGGTAAGGTAGCTGGCGCATGAATCTTTGTTGTTGCTCAATTTTATTTCACTTGTAAACCCGGACTCGACGAACCCCCCAAAACACATATCCTCAAGAACAAATCTGAGTGAATCTAGTCCCCAGCCTCTTTCTATTGAAATATTCCTAAAGTAATAAACCCTGGATCCACCTGGTTCAAAACACAAAATATCCAAATCTCCATCGTGATCAATATCATCCAAAGCAGGAATATCTGTGTAATCGACCGGTATTTGGGTGAACCTGTTGTTTCCGGTTGGCCACATCAGTACGTTAAACGGATGATAGGTCAAATAAGGTTTAAATCCAATTTTGCCTCCTGATTCATAGCCTTGGAAAACCTCAATTCCTGCCGGTCCAACGCGAAAGGAGCTGCAAAAAAGATCAACAATGCCATCTTTATTGAAGTCCCTGGCAAGTACCCAGTCTTCCACTTTAGGAAAAACTTTTGCAAGAGCAGGATCAAAATTATAACGCAAACTGATCGGATCGAATAAAAATGGGACGACCACATGACCATTACGGTCAAATATCAAAATATCGTCGTGTCCATCCAAATTAAGATCCGCAGAACTGAATTGAGGATTGTTCAGTCCTCCGGCAAATGGATCCTGTACTTTCACACCGTTAATAAAAAATGGAATGTTTTGATATTCAATATCTTGCGCAAATAAGAAAATAGGGATCAGGATCCAAAAGGCGTTCAGCAAATAATATTTCATTCTTGTTATTTATTAAGCAAAACCAAAGTTATTCAAAAGTTCACGGGTGGGCGAATCGACAAATTTAGAAAACAGGAACGCAACACCGTGGTTTGTAATGTTATTTATCGCCCAACATGTGATCAAATTACATATATGTACCTGGAAAACCAATATATTTGCGGCCACCATCCAATAAATTCATGCAAATACCAGGACCGGAAACCGCCCAGAAGTTGGGCCTGCTAGAAAGTGAATACGACAAGATTTGTGAAATTCTTGGTAGAAAACCGAATTTCACTGAATTGAGCATTTACTCTGTGATGTGGTCAGAGCACTGTTCCTACAAGAACTCCATCATCCAACTTAAAAAATTGCCGAGAAGTGGTGGCAGACTGCTGGTCGAGGCCGGTGAGGAAAATGCCGGCCTGGTTGATATTGGGGATGGTATGGCATGTGCCTTTAAAATTGAATCCCACAACCACCCTTCAGCTATTGAACCATACCAGGGAGCTGCGACGGGTGTCGGGGGAATACACCGGGATATATTTACCATGGGGGCGCGTCCCATTGCTGCATTGAACTCCCTGAGATTTGGCAACCCGGACCTGAATCACACCAAGAAATTGATCCGTGGAGTGGTAAAGGGAATAGGAAACTACGGCAATTCATTTGGCGTACCCACAGTCGGCGGAGAGGTTTATTTTAATGATTGCTATAATCAGAACATCCTGGTCAATGCAATGTCTGTCGGGATTGTTGAGGTGGGAAAGACCGTCTCTGCCCGTGCAGATGGTCCCGGAAATCCTGTATTTATAGTAGGTTCTGCCACCGGAAAAGATGGAATTCATGGAGCCACCTTTGCATCGGCTGACCTGACTGAAAATTCTTCTCAGGATTTGCCTGCAGTTCAGGTGGGAGACCCTTTCCAGGAAAAACTGTTGCTGGAGGCCAGTCTCGAGGCTATTGAAACCGGTCAGATCGTGGGTATGCAAGACATGGGTGCTGCCGGAATCACTTGTTCTACCTCAGAAATGTCCGCCAAGTCAGGTACCGGTATGCGTATTTGGCTGGACAAAGTTCCCACCAGACAACAGAATATGCACGCTTTTGAAATCCTGCTTTCTGAATCCCAGGAACGGATGTTGATCGTTTGCAAAAAGGGCGGAGAGCAAAGTCTAAAGGATGTGTTTGACAAATGGGACCTTAGCTGTGTACAGATTGGAGAGGTTACCGACACGGGTATTCTGGAATATTTTATGGGATTTGAAAAAGTGGCGGAGGTGCCGGCAGAATCGCTGGTTTTAGGTGGAGGAGCTCCTGTATATGTAAGAGAATCTGTCAGGCCGCACTACATGGACAAAATCGACGAATTTTCACCCACCATAGTCCCCGAACCCGATGACCTGCAGGATGTGGCCTTAAGATTGATGGCTACTCCCAATATTGCTTCCAAGTCATGGGTTTCCAATCAGTACGACAGAATGGTCCGCACAGGAAACATGACTTCAGTCAAAGCAGCAGATGCATCCGTAGTAAGATTGAAGGGTACGGAGAAAGCTTTGGCCATGACCGTGGACTGCAACTCTTCCTACGTGTACGTACATCCATATGAAGGAGGTATGATTGCCGTGGCAGAAGCGGCCAGAAATATCAGCTGTACAGGAGGTCTGCCGGTTGCAATCACCAATTGCCTGAATTTTGGGAATCCATACAACCCTGAGGTCTATTATCAGTTTGAACATGCCCTTAAGGGGATGGCAGAAGCTTGCAGAAAGTTTAACACGCCTGTTACCGGGGGTAATGTGAGTTTTTATAACCAATCCAACATTCATGGACGAATTGAACCTGTCTACCCTACCCCAACCATTGGCATGCTGGGAATCATCGACGATGTAAAGCACTTTACTACGCTTGATTTTAAAAAGGAAAACGATGTCATTTTGCTCGTGGGAAAGCAAAACAACCATATGGGAATCAGCGAATATCTCGTTCATATTCATGGAATTGAGTTTGCCCCTTGTCCTTATTTCAACCTGGATGAAGAATACAGGATGCAGGAAGCAGTGCGCCAGGCCATTTATTCCGGGCATGTAAAATCCGCCCATGACGTAGCAGAAGGAGGCATATTCGTTTGCCTTGCTGAATCAGGCATGACAGGAAATTTAGGCTTTGACATACGGATTCCCTTTCAATACAGAAAGGACATATTCCTGTTTGGAGAAAGCCAGGGGCGCGTTATAATTACCTGTGACCCCTTGAACAAATCGACACTTCAGTCGTTTTTCAGCTCGCATGGTGTTGAAGTTCAGGAAATTGGTTCAGTTGCTGAATCCAATTTCACGATCGACGGAAACATTTTTGGCAATTATTCTGGGTTCAGGGATATCTATAATTCCTCTCTGACCAAAAAAATGGAAAATTAAATTGCATTATAGATGAAATCATTGATTAAGAATTTGCTTGTTCTTTCCACCTTGTTTTTGTTTGCTTGTAATCAGGGTGTTAAGCTTAGTGGTAATTTCTCTGACGCCGGAGAGATGAATGCCAGTTTTGAGAGAATTGGCCTGGACAATACCTCTATTCCCCTGGATAATCAGAAAATGGAATCCGGTAAGTTCTCCTTTACCTCAAAGGAGGGTTTCAAGCCCGGACTTTACAGGATTCGACTCGGTCAGCAGCAAATAATTTTTGTGCTGGAAGGAACGGAGAAAAATGTAAAATTTTCAGGCACCTTAAGTGGTTTAAGCCAAGGCACCTTTGACGTTTCCGGAGCTCCAGCAGCCGAAGAGGTAATAAATTCACTGAAAGAGCTTATGAGTGGACAGATAACCATTGATTTGGCGCAACAAAAGATCAATTCCACTAAAAGCCCACTGGCAGCCGCCCTCCTTGCAGTTCAGTTGCTGGGTTTCAGGCCGGATTTTATTGAAAATCACAAAACAGCAATTAAACCCTTGAAGGAAAAGTATCCTGAAAGTGAATTCACCAAATCATATGAAAGCCTGATTGTCCAGACAGAACAGCAGGCCATGGCTGAAAAGGCTTCAGAAGCCATCAAGGTTGGGATGCCGGCTCCTGAAATTGATCTTCCTTCACCTAAAGGCAAAAGCTATAAACTGTCTGATCTTAAAGGCAAGGTTGTCCTGATTGACTTCTGGGCGAGCTGGTGTGGGCCCTGCCGTAGGGCAAACCCGCATGTGGTTGAAATTTATAAGAAATATAAGTCTAAAGGATTCACGGTATACAGTGTTTCCCTGGATGGTGTGGACAGTCGGACAAAATCTCAGCTGGGCGATGAAAACCAGATCAAGGAGTTTACAAACAGGGCCAAAGAGGCCTGGGTCGGTGCCATACAAAAGGATGGACTTGAGTGGGATACCCATGTCAGCGACCTGAAGAAATGGGAATGTGCTCCGGCACAAACCTATGGCGTTAGGGCCATTCCAAAAACATTCCTGGTTGATAAACAAGGAAATATCGCAGCTATCGATCCCAGAGACAACCTTGAGGAAGAAGTGAAGAAATTACTGTAAGCAATTATAAAATTCAGTTATTAAAATCCGGGATATTGAGTTTGACTCATATTCCGGATTTTTTTTACTCCCTAACTCAATTCTTCAAAAAAACCGGTTTTGGTATTCTTTCTCACTTTATCCCATGGAAAAAACCTTCCGTTCATAACGATATAAACACCATGGGGAAGAGTTTGTACAAAAGCGAGTGCGCTGCCCAGATTAAAAAATCCATCAGAGGAGTTACCAAAAGCATATGGAATCATGGCACCGGTCAGGACAATGGTTTTATTTACCAGACCGGCTTCAACCATTGATTGCGCAGTTTTTACCATGGTATCCGTCCCGTGTGTGATCAAAATTTTGTCAGAGGGACATTTTTGACAATTATGAATGATGATCTCTCGATCAGATTCGGTCATTTCAAGACTGTCAATCATCATAAGGGTTTTAACATCCAGATCCAGAGAACACCGTCCCCTTTCCAACATTTCTCCCAAATGGCTGTCCTTAAAATAAAGTTGACCGGTTACAAAATTATACTCCTTGTCGAATGTTCCTCCTGTAATAAAAATCTGGATTAAGCTGTTCTGACCCATATGAGGACCAAATTTAGTGAATTACAATTATACCTGACTCTCTCAACCACCAAATAGCGATAACTGCAGCTGCAAAAACAAAGATGAGAATTGCGATTTTTAACCAGGACAAGGGCTTTTCTCCATATATCTTACCGGTTTGACCATTTATTAATATTCTGTATATCTTTCCATTATACCGGTATGAACTAACCCACAAAGGCAAATACACGTGCTTAAAGGTCTGACTGCTCAATTCAGTATGAACATTTAGATTTCTCTGAACGTTGCCGCCCAATTGTCCGGAGCACATATTTCTCACCTGATCGAGAACAACCTTTTCTGCGATTTTATAAGAATCCTCGAGATTGATATTGTAAAGCTCAGATTCCCAGCCAATTGTATATCTTGGGTCGAAATTGACCATTTCATTCAGTCTGTATCCTGAAATTCTGGTTCGGTATTTTGGATCAATCCTGTCGGATGCGGGCACCAAAATGTCATCAAAAAAATGGCGAAGTGTCCCTGATCTGTATTGCCATCTGATCTGAGTTACGGGCTGGCTTGTCATCCTGCCATTGATCATTACCTGTCTGTAGGTGGTGTAATGATATCCTGCTTCCCCGCACCATTCTGCATAAGCCTGAAAATCAAAAGTCCAGAAAGGCACATAGATACCGATGAGCGCTTCCAAAGAGGCTGCGTGTTTTAGCTCACTGGGATGAAACCACCCCCTCCCGATCCAAAGAGAAAAGCTGGATTCTGCCTCTTTTTTGCCCAGGTAAAACGGAATAATGCCGGAAGGTTTGAATAGCCTGTGTTGAAAAGCTTCTTCCCGAATGCTTTCAGAGGCACAAAACGTGCATCTTGAGCGGAATTGATCCTTGTCGACAAAAACATTTGCGCCACAGCTTTCACAATGGATCACCCTTTTGCCCTGATCCTCGACCACCCATACCTCGGATTGGAGGTGATCTTTAAG
>CAYXKO010000065.1:0-9318 GCA_964465435.1 uncultured Saprospiraceae bacterium
AACCTTGAGCCCGGTGACAGTGTGGATCTATTGATTCAACTCAAGGTTCACGAAGTATTTGACGGCGGCAAGGACATGACCAACAAAGCTGAGATCTGTTCCTTGCGGGACTATGCAGGTAGACTACACACCAGGGACATTGACTCCTGGTTTGACAAGGATCCCAACAACGACAAAGGCGGCATCGCCGGCAGCTCAACGGATGACCATGTTGATGACGATGGCTCTGACTCCGATCTGAACGGAATATGCGATGAGGACGACGGCGACCCTTGTTTTGTGCCTGTGATTGACTTTGCACTCCGCAAAGAACTTATAAGTCCCAATACCGGACTTCCTGGCGACACGGTCCTGTTTAAGATCACAGTATTTAATCAGGGGAATGTACACAGCTCATCTATTTCAATAATCGATTACATTAACTCAGGATACAGTTTTCCAGTACTTCAGATTCCCGGGTGGTCATATAACGTGCAGGGCAATATGGTCTACACGATCAACAAAAGACTCAATCCGGGATCGAAAGACTCCGTTTTGTTAAGACTTTTAATTAACACCAATGCGACAGTCGAATCTCTCTATAATTACTCAGAGATCTATAAAACCCTGGACACGCTTGGTAAGGATATTTCAAGTTACGATGCAGACAGCAAGCCCAAAACCAATTCAATCTACGAAAAGAATGTAATTCCGGGCCATGTTTGGGATGACCTTGTGACAGGGGGAGGTAGTAAGTATCAGCAGGACGAGGATGACCACGACGTAGCCGGAATCTCTGCCAGAGCAAAGCTGGGAGATATGGTTTGGCACGACCGCAACGGAAATGGCATCATGGAGCCCGGAGAAGAAGGCATCAGGAATGTAATGGTGGAGCTTTATGCAGAATCGAGCAGGACACTCATTAAAGCCACTCTGACCAATGACCAGGGCAAGTACCTTTTTGAAAATGTTGCTCCGGGAAAATATTATGTCAAATTTACACCTCCCTCAGGCTGGTCGATTACAGATCCCCTGAAAGGAAATTCGGCTACTGACTCGGATGTAACCGGCGAGTACGGTACCGGCACCACCCCCTGTATCAGACTTAATCCAAACGACGACAACCGGACCATTGACCTGGGTCTGTTCAAATGTGTTCCCATCAGCGGATTGATCTTTTATGACATCAGCAGAAACGGAATCCATGAAGCCTCTGAAAGCGGGATCAACGGACTCCGGATTTACCTGCATGAAGCTTCAACCGGAAAAATGGTCGCCCAAACGAGGACCTTTTCCAACAACGATCCGGTATTCCACGATGGTTTTTATACATTTTGTGCCAAACCGGGAACTTATTATATCCGATTGCAGGCTCTCTCCGGATTCATAAGCACCCAGTTCAGAAAAGGCACCGACCCAAGATTTGATTCTGACTTGTCGGATCAGTTTGGACCGTTCACCTCAGTACCGGTCACAGTACTTTCCGGTGATACCATTCGTCACCTTGGAGGTGGTATTTACAATCCAAGTATCCAGAAGAACAAACAATCCATGGATCAGGTCCTGATCCCTGAATCCAATGAAGAGCGACAAAATTCTCTGGAAAATAATGATAATCAATCTTCCTGGATCATCTTTCCAAACCCGGCCAACGAGCAGATCGCGATTATTCCTCCGTGTGAGCTCATGGATAAACTTCAGATTGATATCCTGGATATGACGGGCAGGCTGATGCTCCATTTGACTTCTGGTCAGATTGACCAGTTGCCTGTAAGAATAAACCTGGCAGGACTTCCCGCCGGGGCCTACCTGTGCAAGGTCAGTTGTGAATCCGAGATCCAGGTAAAACCATTCCTGATCGTGAGGTAAATGGCTTGCCTCATGATCAGAGATCGGGTTTGATCCTGCGGATCCTGGAGCCGTCCTCGGCGAACCACAATTCGTCCCTGCAATCCGGGTCGCCGTGATAATTAAAGGTAATTTCTTCTCCCGGACGGATGTCGCGAAGGGCAAAGATTTCAATGGTCCTGCGGTCCAGATCCAAAACGAATTCAGCGTTGGGTGAAAAAGAGTGGTTGTACAGGGACCCGTACCCCAGGGCAATGGCAGCCATCTCATTTTCCTCCCCCCAGACAAAATAATAATCGTGCAGATCGGTATGATGGATCACATCAACCTCCTGCTCGGAGATGACGATGACCGGGCAAATCTCAATGAGCGCGCCTGCCGGGATCTCCTCAGCGGTAAAAACGCCCCGACCCTCAATGGTGGAATCCATAAAATAAAGACCCGCAATTCTTTGCATATTATCAGAACAATCGAGTGCCCAATCACAAAATTAGTACCTTTGGGCGACTCTTTTTTTGATATGGTAGACGTAAAGATTTTTTCAGGCACCCAGTCCCTGTATCTGGCCACACAGATTTCAGACCATTATGGAAGCCCTTTGGGGGACATGAGCATCCAGAAATTCTCTGATGGAGAGATGCAACCCGTGATCAATGAATCAGTCCGCGGGACCTTCTCCTTTTTCATCCAATCCACCTTTGCTCCTGCCGACAATCTGATGGAACTGCTCCTGATGATCGATGCAGCAAAAAGAGCATCAACAGATTATATCACAGCCGTGATACCTTATTTCGGTTATGCCAGACAGGATAGGAAGGACAAGCCCAGAGTGCCCATTTCTGCCAAACTGATCGCAAACCTTCTTCAGGCTGCAGGTGCCCACCGGATCATGACCATGGACCTGCATGCAGATCAGATCCAGGGATTTTTTGACATTCCGGTGGACCATCTCAAATCCGAGGCCATTTTTATGCCTTACCTGGAACAAATCGGTATGGAAAATGTCGTTTTTGCCTGTGCTGATGTCGGGGGGGTCAAAAGAGCCCGTGCCTATGCCAAATATTTCCAGAAAGACCTGGTCATCTGCGACAAGTACCGCAAAAAGGCCAATGAGGTGGAAGGAATAACCGTCATCGGAGATCCCTCGGGCAAAGAGGTCTATCTCATCGACGATATCGTGGACACAGCCGGGACCCTTTCCAAGGCAGCCGATGCCCTGATGGCCAAGGGCGCCACCAAGGTGAAGGCCATCTGCACCCATCCTGTACTCTCCGGCAAGGCTTATGATATCGTGGCAGACTCCAATCTGGACGAACTGATCGTATCGGACACCATCCCCCTGAGAAAACAAATACCCAAGATCAAGGTGCTTTCCTCCTCCAAGCTGTTTGCCAGGGCCATCCGCAACACCCACGAGCACAGGTCCATCACGGCCCTTTTTATGGATAAAAGCTGATTGGCGGCGGATTTATTATTCGCAGCACAAACGTTTCAAGGTGTTTATATATGATATTTTAATATAATATCATTATAAGCAGGCTGATATTCCGCGTTTATTTCAAAAACAAATATTTTTATTTTGTTTTCATTTATTTCTTACCTTTGCGCTCCCAAAAGGAAATACTAAAGTCATGCAAGCAATTAAGATCAACGGCCAGATCAGGACTCAAAATGGTAAAGAGGCATCTGCCCGATACAGAAAATCCGGTCTGGTACCCTGTGTACTTTATTCCAAAAATGAAAACATTCAATTCTGCGTTTCTCCTGCAGAACTGCGTGCCCTGGTTTTTAATCCGGATTTTAAACTGGCCGACATCGTTCTGGATGGAGTCAGCCACTCCTGTATTTTAAAGGAGATTCAATGGAATCCGGTCACAGATGAGGTCATTCATATCGACTTTTTAAAATTGGTTCCCGGCACGCCGATCCGCGTGGAACTTCCCTTGAGGATCAAAGGAACTTCCGTCGGGGTAAAATCAGGTGGAAAGTTGGTGCAAAGAATGAGAATGATCAAGATCAAGACCATCCCCGAGCATCTGGTCTCTGAGATGGTGGCTGACGTTTCCAATCTGGACCTGGGTCAAACGCTTCGTATCCGCGACGTTCAGGCCGTGCCCGGAGTGGAGATCGTAACTCCTGCTGCTACCCCCATTGTGTCCATTGAAATTCCGCGTGCGCTTAAGACGGCCGAGTCCGCTCCTGCCGGTAAAAAATAATACGGATCCTTTGATCCCAAAAAAAACCTCAGGGAATTATTTCCTGAGGTTTTTTTGTTTTTGAGGTATTGGAGTCATTTCCTTCTTCGCTCGCGTAACTTATTCAGCACTTCCTGGTTGAACTCCCTCTCAGCTGATTCGAGCCTGGACAATTTGGAGGCCGGGATCAGTTCTTTAAATTTTTCGTAATACCCGCGTTTCAGGGCCACTTCCTTTTCCTGGAGCTCCAGCTGGTCGTCAATTTCCTTAGATGGATCTGTGTTGTTCCTGCCGCCCTGGCGGTTTTGGTAATTTTTTCCAGCCTTTCTCAATTCCATCCTTTTGCGAGAGTATTCGTTGTACACGGGCCAAAACCTGGAAGATTCCTCGGTCGTGAGATCCAGCCGCGTCGTGATAAAAGCTGCTCGTCTGGCTTCCAGTTTTTCCAACATTTCTTCCCTGCGGCCAGGGCCTGACTCTGACTGTTGTGAAAAACTAACCAACGCAACATGAGACATCAGGAATAAAAGCAAATATTTCGGGTTCATATACATGTTTTTCTGTCGTCAATTGTACAATTCCAAAAATTCCTCGGCGGCCTCCAGTTCTTCTTCCTCCACATCGATCAGTTCCATATCGGATGAAATCATTAATTCCGCGATGCTTTCCAGAGAGTATTCGGAGGCGTGTGCCTCCACATAAGCATAAAGGGCTTCATCCGAAACTCCTGACGCCCAATCTTCCCGGGGGCTTGTCTGATTCCAGATCACCCAGGTGAAAATACCGATGATCGCGGCAGCAGCAGCAGCCCACTTCAGCTGATAAGACCTGAAAAGGGGGGTGGAGACTTTTTTGGGGGGCAGGACCCGCTCAGTGTATCCTGCTTTCCTGAAGTAATCTTCAGGTATGGCAAATCCCTGATCCGGACCATTCACACCTTTTTCATGAACAAGGCTTAACAAACTCAGGGTTTGTTCCAGGTTTCTTGCAAAGTACCCTTCAGGTACCTTCATTGGCTCTGAGCGACCTTCCGTGCTTGCAGGGCCAATGGATTCTGCCAATGCTAGTTCGACCCACTGATCTGTTCCCTTCCGGAAATAATCTCCTGGCACCTTAAATCCGGGATTCCTGAGTGCTTCAGCCATGGCCGGAGGCAGGTCCGTTTCTTCAAAGGTCTTTTTGCCTGGCTCTGACATATTCTTGAATTTTTTTTACTGCGTGATGGAAAGATGCTTTCAAGGCCCCTTCGCTGGTATCCAACACCTCTGACATATCCCTGTAAGACATTTCATCATGGTAGCGTAGCTGGAAAACCTGCCTCTGTTTTTCCGGAAGGCTTAGAATGGCTTCCTGAAGCAGCAGACTGGCCTCGTCTCCGTCGTACCAGGGATCTGATTTGAGCCTCAGGATGGCCGGATGGCCGGACAGATCATCCAGGGAATCTGCATGCCTTCTCTTTTGCTGTTCCAAAAAGCTGAGGGATTCGTTCCCCGCAATCCGGTAGAGCCAGGTATACAAACTGCTCTTGCCTTCAAAACCCGCTATATTCCGGTAAACCTTGATAAAAGTATTTTGCAGCACATCATCGGCATCATCGTGATTCAGCACCATCCTGCGGATGTGCCAATACAGTTTTTCCTGATACTTCTCCACCAGACACCTGAAACCCTTCTCAGCATTTCCAGGATCCAGGATCCAATCAAGAATCTGCTTGTCATCTGCTGTTACCAACTTATTAGCTTTGTTATTAAGACTCCAATCCGGGTCATTGGTTTAATACCGCTCCAAAATATTTCATTTATGGAAAATAGAATGAATTCATTGCATGGTAAGAAAAGTAAAAATGATCGAAATCCGCCGGCAATTGCTAATTTTGTTGACTTGACCAATCAAAAGAAATGGCTATGATGTCCTGGATCTGCAGGATGATTCTTCGTCTGTTCGGCTGGAAAGTATCCGGACATGAACGACTGCAACCGCTCAAACAATATGTCATCATTGTGGCACCCCATACTTCAAACTGGGATTTTCCGCTGGGTTTGCTGGTCAGAAAGGGTTATGGGATGGACAAGGTCCGGTATCTGGGAAAATCCGCATTGTTCAGACCTCCTTACGGCTGGATTTTTAGAGCGCTGGGCGGCTATCCGGTGGAACGGAGCAAGTCAAATAACATGGTCGGCTCGTACATAGATGTTTTCCGGGCGAATCCCGATTTTGCCATAGTCCTGGCCCCTGAGGGTACTCGCAGGAAAGTGGAGCATTTCAAAACAGGCTTTTACTTTATCGCCAAGGGCGCCGGGATACCGATCATTCCTTGTGTTTTCGACTGGAGCTTGCACGAGGTGAGGTTTTTGGAACCTTACTACACAGGGGATGATCCGGAAAAGGAAATTGCCTTTCTCGAAAATCTGTTTCGGGGCGTAAAAGGAAAGAACCCCGAAAATGGATTTTAACGGGGCCCCCATTAAACCAATCTGCCCTGTTCCGGGTCTCAATACAAGAGAAGCAGTGATTTAACACGATTTTAAATCAGGTGCATCCCGATAATTCTTATGTTTGTCCTGCAAAAAAGATTTTATGAAATATATTTACCTGTTTCTGATCTTGACTTTTGCCGGTATCACCCTGAGTTCCAACCGGGCCGGCCGGGCTTCCTCGCAAAACCTGGGAAGTACCGGTGCCCCCAAGGAACAGACCGTATGTAAAAGCTGCCACAACGGCCCGGTTGACGTAAGTCTGAATATGTATTTGCTCGATGGTTCCGATACCGTGGCCACCTATGAGCCCGGAAAAAATTACACCCTCCGCGTGATGGTAAACCATATTGGTGGCAACTTACCCAGAGCCTATGGATTTCAGCTCACCGGCCTGAATGCTGCCCTGAATGTGGATGGGCCCAATGTCAAAAGCATAGCACCGGCGACTGCCAATGTAAAAATTGCAACTGCCCAAAACAGGCTCTATGCCGAACACAACGATAGAAGCACCACCAATCAATTTGATGTAAGCTGGATTGCACCGGCAGAGGGTTCAGGCCCAGTGACTTTCTATGCAGCCGGAAACGGGGTCAACGCCGACAACAATCTGACCGGAGACGGGTCCGCAAAAATCGCAGTGCAATACAATGAACGCTCGGTCATGGGTACTAACAGGATTTCACAATCAAAGCAAATCAGCCTCTATCCCAATCCTGCTTCTGAAACCAGCATGGTCAGGGACGAAACCGGCATGGTTTACCGCATTGCAATCAGGGACCTTTTTGGCAAGGAGATGAAGAGCGAAATCCTGGATCCAGGCAGAAAAATCATTAACCTGAATGAATTGGTCGATGGCGTATACATGGCTCAGTTTTTCAGTAAGGATGGCCAGCTTTTAAAAACCCAGAGACTGATCAAGAGGCAATTCAGGCCATGATTTTTGAAAGAAAGGCTTTTCACATTTTTATGATATATCTTGCCTTTCCTGATAAACAGCGATATTTAAAACTATGAAAAGCAGAAGGATCAGACGGGTCGCTGTCCTGGGATCAGGTCTCATGGGCTCCTCCATTGCCTGCCACTTTGCAGGGTGCGGGTTTGAAGTGCTTTTGCTGGATTTACCCACAGAAGGTCCGGACAAAAACCGCCTCGCAGCAGAATCACTGGAAAAATGCCTGAAGGCTTACCCTTCCAACATATACCACAAGTCCTTTGCCCAAAGGATCACACCGGGCAACCTCGTGGACGATCTGAGGATTTTGACAAGCTGTGACTGGATCATCGAGGTCATTGTTGAAAAAGCGGAAATCAAGCGAGAGCTGTTTGAAAAAATCGAAGGGTACCGCAAACCGGGGACTCTTATAACGACCAATACTTCCGGGATACCCATAGGTTCTCTGACTGAAGGCCGGTCTGAGGATTTTAAAAAACACTTCTGCGGCACACATTTCTTCAATCCACCAAGATACCTGCCACTTCTGGAAATCATTCCTTCCCAGGATACCAGTCCGGAAGTCATAGCGTTTCTGATGGATTTTGGAAAGAGATTTTTGGGAAAGGAGACCGTATTGTGCAATGACACACCGGCCTTTATCGCAAACAGGATCGGCGTGCCTGCCATGAGCAAGATCTTTGAGCTGGCCTATGAACTGGGTTTGACCATCAGCGATGCTGACAAGCTGACTGGGCCTGCACTGGGTCGTCCAAAGTCCGGCACTTTTCGCCTGACCGATGTGGTGGGCCTGGATACTGCCATTTTGGTCACTCAGGGTCTTAAGCAAAATTGCCCACATGACTCCTTCATCCAGTCCCTCAAACAACCGCCGTTCCTGGATTTTCTTGCCTCCAACAAATGGTTCGGAAATAAATCAGGCAAGGGATTTTTTTATAAGACGACAGAAAAGGGTGCTGATGGGAAACCTGTCATTTTATCTCTGGACCTCAAAACCCATGAATACAGACAAGATCCAAAATCCGCCCTGGAAAGTCTTCAGATCTCCAAACAAATAGACGACCTGCCCAAAAGGCTCAGGGCCATCATTCGCTGTACAGATGCCGGGGGACAACTTATTCGCAAATCACTTGGATTTCTTTTTGCCTATTCCGCCTCCAAAATTCCCGAGATCACCCGGGATTTGTTCGGAATAGACATGGCCATGAAAAATGGATTTGCCTGGGAACTGGGTCCTTTTGAATACTGGGATGCACTTGGCCTGGAAACGGGCCTCGAATTGATACAGGAATCCGGCTACAAAGCCCCTGACTGGGTGATACGGATGAAAGAATCAGGCCTTCAATCCTTTTACAGCACCCAAAACGGAAAGCCTCAATTTCTCGACAGCTCTGAGCTGACCTACAGGGACCTGCCCGGACAGGATGACATAGTGGTCCTCAATCTTCTGGGATCTGAAAAAGAAGTTTATAAAAATGCCGAATCCGTACTCCACGACCTGGGAGACGGAGTGCTATGCCTTGAATTCACCTCAAAATACAATGCCATCGGAGAAGGTATCCTGACGGGCATACAGGAATCGATTCGCATTGCTGAAGATCAGGGATGGTCGGGTCTGGTCATTGGCAACAATGCACAGAATTTTACCGTTGGCGCAAACCTGATGCTCATTGGAATGATGGCCTTTCAGCAGGAATACGATATGCTGGATCAGGCGGTGAGGATCTTTCAGCAAACTTCGATGCGATGTCGTTACTCCTCCATACCCGTGGTCGCCGCCACACAGGGTTATGTTTTTGGGGGTGGAACAGAACTATTGATGCATTGCGACGGGGCCGTATGCGCCGCCGAATCCTATATCGGACTG
>CAYXKO010000066.1:0-9161 GCA_964465435.1 uncultured Saprospiraceae bacterium
CTGGAGTCCCTGCAGGTGGACCGCGATGCGCTCACTCTGGTGGCCAACAAGGCGGACCTGGCATCGGGAGAGCAGGCTCCCGATTTGGCTGAATGGGCGGCGTCCCGCTGCCTGGTGGCCGCCCGCACGGGACAGGGTGTGGACATCCTGAAGCAATTGCTCTACGATACCGTATTGGGCAAATCCCATTTGTCCGCCGACAGCATCGGCATCAACGGCCGTCACCGCAATGCACTGGTGGCCGCCCGCCGCGAGCTCGATGCCACCCAATCAGAATTGCAGAACCTTCGCGAGACCGACCTCGTGGCCCAGGGTCTGCGCCGGGTCCTCTACCACCTTGGCGAGGTCAGCGGAGAGATCAGCTCAGATGAGATCCTCGGCAACATCTTTGGCAAATTTTGTATCGGAAAGTAGGATTACAATTCAGATCACTTAAAAATCAAGTAATCCATTGAATTCACCGCTTCAACACCAGTTCTGTGCCCAATAGGTGCTGCCCATTCCAAAAACTGAGCACATAGGCACCCGGCGGGAATTCAGACAGATCCACTTCCCGGGCAGACACATTCAGAATGCCGGCTAAATGGCCATAGACCGTGCTGATCTGGACCTTTGAGGCATCCGTCATACCAGGAGAAAGTTGCAAGGGGCCATGGGTAGGGTTGGGGTAGCAGAGGGGCTCCATGCCTTCCTGATCCTGCCTCGTAAAATGGGTGGAAGAAACCAGATCGCCTGAGGCGGATAATTTGAATATAAGGAGTTGGCGGGCGCCGTTGAGAATCCTGTTGCAGTTGAGCAAAATGCCGCCGTCTTCTGTGGAATGTTGGGAGAGGGGGAAATAGAATTCGCTTTCATTTTCAAAGTTCAGCTCCCTTTTCCAGATGGCTTGAAAGTCTGGGCTGTATTTATAGACCATGATTTTTTTGTACGATTCGTGCGGAGCGGCGCAGGTCAGGTTGTCGTCTGCATCGAATCCGAAAGGCATCTTACCGGATACGAGGTATCCGCAATCGGGCAGTTTGAACCGGTGCTGAATAGTCCACGCGCTGTCGCGTACATCGATGGTGGCATTGTCATCCGGACAGCCAGGAAGGGTAGGGTCAAAACCCCTGTACGTAAAATAAAAACGCCCCTTGTGCCAGCCGCCCAGAGCGCCCTGGAGGTAGTCGCCCGAGCCATAGGCGTCGTAGTCGATCCCGCGCAGCAGCTTGCCTTCAGAATCGAACTCCAGGACCGCGCGCGTTTCGAAGGGTCCCACTTCCGCACTGCCCTGTACGTACAAGCGGTTTTGGACAAAAAAGCTGTTGATCAGCCTGTTGATGGGTAGCGGGGTGAACGCGTACACGGTGCCATCGAAACCGGTTTTGGTGAACAGGTTGATAATGCCCAAAAACACTTGCGGACTATCGACCAGAAGGTATTTGTTAAAAGCAAGGAGGGTGTCCTGGTATAGTTGTAAGTCGCCGGACTGCACATTGACGATGGATTCTGTTTGCTCCAGGAGGATCGGGGAATGAAAGGGCTGCAAAGTGATTCCTGTTGTTTTTCTGGTCACATTCAGGTCTGTATCAAATTCCATGAAGACCTGCCTCATCCGGTACAGATCGTTTGAGTCCCATTCTACACCGGAGAAATAGAGGCGGTCCTTCAGGGTTGCAAGGGTCCCCATGCTGTTCGGTATGGAAACGGAATCAAGGATCGCGCCTCGGGAATCCACGCGGTAAAGCACGATGCCGGCATTGGGTACGGTGAGATGATAGATAAACTCTTTGCCGAAGGCTGTACTTGAAAAATGATTAGCCGAACGTCCGGAGAGCGCGCTGAATTCTGGATAGTTCTGGGTCTGAGCAGACCGCATTGTGAGTAGAATGAGACAGGCGATACAGAAGGATTTCACGGATATGTGTTTGATCTGGAAAAGGAAATAACAAGGCTTTGCAGAAGCTGGTTGTGGGAAAGGCTCTGGATTTAAAGGAAAAATCAATAATACAAAAAAAAAGGGGCATCATAATATGCCCCCTCGTGAACTTATTCAGAATGATTGCACTAATTCTTTATTAAAAGTTTCGTATATATCTTGTTGCCATTATTCAATACCAATAAATAAGACCCTGGTTCTGGAATAACTTCTGCATGAATGTTTATATATTTTGTCGCTCCGGAAATTGAGTACTTATTTTGAAACATTTTTTTACCCTCCATGGAATAAATATCAAGGAGAAATTCACCAGTTGATTCATGATTTATTTCAATATTAAAATAATCATTGAATGGATTGGGAAATACATTCAAATTTCCGAAACGATTGTTTTTTTCATTATCTGTCGCAGTAAGTGCTTTGGACTCAAATGTTGGAGTGGCCAATTCAATATCAGAATTTATGACAAACAAGGGAATAGGGAAATGTGTAGATGACATGGCTTCGCTCACCATCCCTTCAAATTTTGATCTCACCCGGATTTTTAAAAATCCTCCGGAAAGAGTCATTAAGTTTATGTTGGGATTTATCAACAAGCATCTCCAGTCACCCCCTTCATTTACGTTGTAGTCAGATCCTTTTACAAGATTGAGCAAGGGTGAGGTAATATCTATGATTTCAATTTTATTTTCGTCGAATAGCTGACCCATTTGCAGGCCATACACTTTATATTCTTCAGCTGAACGTATCCATATATCATAAGTCTGGTTAATCTTAACATGGAAGTTATCAATAAAGAAACTGAACATTTCTCCGGATCGCACTTCTGTTTGAAATTTGTGGGCATAAAGACCATTTCCATTGATGTCACCTTTCCTTACCGGTACAATATTGAAGTCAAAACGGGGTAAATTATCTATTTTAATATTTTTAATTAATTCAGGCTGAGCTTTATTGTCTGAATAAAAATGTACATCCTCGCAACCCAGATTATTGCTTATCCCCAATACAAACCTTCTCAAATCAAATATGTCATAAATAGTAACACTGTTGTCACAATCTACATCTGCGGCAATCGCTTCATAAGAATTGAATTTAATGATACCTAAAAGATTTCTGATAATTTGCACTATGTCAAAGGTGGTGACCCCGGATCTCACATTCGGTACTTTTATTTCCGGAATAAGAAAACCGGAACTGGAATTATTGGTACTATCAATGCATAAACTGTAATCCAAACCAGGAATGTTTGTAGGACCTCCGCATGCAAACAGCGGAATCATGTTTTGGTCATCTTGTAAACTATATTTAAAATTATTTTGGATTCCAATGGACTGAAGATTGTAATTTAATAATTTTCCTCCAAGAATGTTTTTGGTACTGGATCCATTCCCTTTGAAAACAATATTTACAGATGTCAGGCAAAAGTTTTGGTTTCCGGATAAGTCGGTTACATACATGGTCAGATCTACCGTTTTACCTGCATCCAATATGTTGAATTTTAAAGATTTTATTTTCTGCTCTTTGTCAAATGAATAACTTAAATTACCGCAATTATCATAACTTCCGTTATCCAGCACTTCCGGAAATAGTGTAAGATCTCCTGAAGCCGATATTTGATAAGTGGCTTTTTCATCGCAAACTGCTACGGGAGGAATGGTATCCGTGCCGCAATAAATTTTTATGATTTGATTGTAATTCAGGACTTCACCCGAACACCAGTTTGTCACGGTCCAGTTTCTGATAATTTTGTAGTCTTCACCACATGGAGTAGGTCCAGTCGCCAATACAACATCGTCATACCGGGCTTCTATCTTATTGCAGGAATTTGAAACCGGACTACCTGTAAATTCCGGTAAAGGACTGATATTCTTCCTTGGCCAATTGTCTTTACAATTGAGAACGGGTAAGTCTATTCCATCGTAATTGTGTAATTTGGAAAATATCCCATTCAATGACCTTTCAAATTTTACCAATTGTGTATATTGTTTATTGGTGCCATCGGGAAATTTAGCTGTCCAGATTCTGAGAATCTCAGCTGTGTACAAATCGGCGCAATCCTTTGTGATGATCTGGTCGGTGTAACTAACACTGATTGCGGGACATGGAGGACTGTACGTGACGTTATAAGTCTGTTGGGCAGCATCTTTTTCAATCTTATAATGAGATGGAAACGGAAATCCTATATCCCCGGGATCAGCTCCTGTTAAGCAATTGGTTATAACTGGATTGTCACTGAAGATAAATTGCTGCTCCGGTTCGCATGCTCCGAATATCGAATAGAATACTTCGCCCCAACAAGAATTACCCGTGACCAGATCTTTTACCCGATATTGAAATTGACGCGGCAGACTTTCATCTATTTGGGTGATAGGAATGAAATTGGAACCATTTCTATAGCTGATTTCGAATTTATGGTCAGTGCAATAGCTTCCTTCCAGGAATTGATTTACAGACAGGGCCAAACTTCCTCCTTTATTAATGCTGAATTGTAATTTGTCATTGCAGGCTAATGAGGGAGTACAATTGGCGATGGTGATTTTTCCATCGGCTGTTGCCATGTTTCCAGCCTCATCTGTTGCGTACAGGGTAATGTTCAATGGAAAATTGGAATTCCTTTGTATTTTTCTTTGATTTTCATTCGGATTCTGAGAGAAAGAGTATCTTATTTTCTCAGCCGGGGTGCAATTGTCAATGCAGTAGCTGATCATTTCTTCAGCTTTTAGATCATACTCTGATGCTTGATCCAGATAAACCAGTAAATTACTTTTTGTCGATAAAAACGGAGGAATGATATCAGGATTGCAATTCTGGGCAACAAGCGAACTGATACCTAAGTGCAGGAACAGTAAGGTCGAACACAAAATTTGTTTAATAGAATTGGTCGAATTTTTCATATTTTAATTTCGTTTATTTAAAAATATTTATTATTATTTTAAGCGATAACACATCCCGGCTTGCAGGTTAAGGGAACCATGCTTTTCTCTGATACCAGTTTCTGAATCTTTCCAAAAGCCCAATTCACTGATTCCCTGCAATCCTAAAACAAACTTTAATTCAGGACGTATATGATAATCTACCGCTACTCCATACAAAACGCTGCATGGTAACATAAATAAAGATATATTTTCTCCATAGGAATCCAATTCTATGGAATTCGCAGTTTGGTTTGATATTCTTCCGTTGTATTTTAAGTATATGGGAAGACTCAGACCCAGATTATAGGACCAGCTCCAGGTACGGTTGATTTTTTGAATATAGCTCAGGGCAAAGGGTATTGAGATGATGGTTCGGTTGTGGTATAGTTTTCTTGAAACGGATCTATACTCATTGATGGTTATATTACCTGTGTCTTGAATTATTTCAGAATTGGAATTTACTTTCTCAGCCAGGACTTGTCCGTATAGTGTTTTGGTAAGGGTGTCTTTGAAATTTTGCGTAAAGCGAAGCGTGTGAAATTGATAGTCGATGCCCAACCCAAGGCCATATTTTCGCCTGAGGATGGTATGTGCCATGATGCTTGTGCCATATGCACTGACCGGTTTCTCTGATGCCATACGAATATTCAGTGTGGATGGGGGACCATCCAGGTATTGTTTTAATATACCCATGGATCCCATGGTTTGTACGTAGAGCGGAATATTGATCTTATTGGTGCTTATTTTAGTGGGTTGCCTGAATTTTGAAATTTCAGATAGATCGTTTTGGTTTTTTTCGATCTGAATGTTAGTCTTTTTGAAAGAAATGAAATCTGTAGATTCACTTTTTGAACCGGACCAATTGGCTTGTTCATCCACGCCTGCCATTCCGGGGTTCAGGATTTTTTGGATAGGTTTTGTGGTATTTAAAACTGTCTGGTTTGATGTTTGTGGAAGAGCGGTTTCTTGAGTAATTTGCGAACTATTTATCTTGTAATCTTTCCAATCTGGATTATTTACAATATTGGAATTACTGTTTTTGGGTTCTAAAGTTTGGCTATGATTCGTGGCAAGATTATTTATTGATTTTGATCCTTGTTTCATGGCCGGGATATCAAGCAGGATTTCATCCCTTTTAATCGTGTTTTGATCATGGTCCTCATACAATTTTATGGGCATTTCATTTATTGGGTCTGTTATCAGATTTCTTTCAGTTGCAGTTACTTCCCCAAAATAATATAATGAACCCAAGGCTCCGATCACAGCTGGAAATAGTATCCAAAAAATTAGTCTTCGCCTTGATTTATTCTTTTTCAACTTCGGCTCCAGCAATTCCCATTCCTTCTCAATGTCCAAAGACGCGTTGGAATCTTTTAAATTTTGTCTCAGCCAGTGATCAAAAGATGAATTTTTCATATTTTGTCGTATAAAGTGATTCTAATTGTTTTTTCAGTAATTTGCGAGCCCGGCTCAATTGTGAACGGGAGGTGCTTACTGAAATATTTAATATAGTTGCGATTTCCTCATGCTCGAGGTTTTCAAAGACATACAGGTTGAGAATGGTCCGGAATCCTTCCGGTAGTTTTTGGATTTCTTTGAGAATTTCTTCCTCCTGAAAAGTGCTTTGGTCGAAGGGTAGGTTTATATGATCCTCAGGACCTAGTTCTTCGATAGAGCTGAAAGTTATTTTCCTGGAGCGGAAATGCGTGATGATGCAATTTTTAGTTATCTGGTAGATCCATCCGTGCAAGTCTCCATCTTCAGATTTATACGACGCCAGATATTTAAATATTTTCAGGTAGGTCTCTTGAAACAAATCTCTTGCATCCTCCTGGCTATTACAATACCTCCGGCAAATACTCATTACCCGTTCCGAAGTCAGCTCAAATAATTTCTTTTGACTGGACCTGTCGTTTTTTAAGCACCCTCTGATCAGTAATCCTATTTCTTGATCCAGTATCATGGAATGAATCCTACTTGTGGAATTACAGAATTACCGCCCTGAAAAATACGACATCAGAAATAAATCTCTCTTTTGTTTGATCGTTTTCAATGATGACCTTGGGAAGGTAGCATTCCATCATGTTTACAGCGTTCTCATTAAAAGTGAAAATGTCCGGTTCCTTGATCAATTCCTTTAATTTATAGCTGTTGTATATGAAAGACGAATGTGTCATGCGCCAGTCAAATGTATTTTGCTGATTTCGTATTTTCTCCAGAATGAGCTTTTCCGTGAACTGTCCCTTATTTCCGTATTCAAATATATAAATAACATTGGCGGAATTCTGGGAAGTGATTTTGCGGACCCGGCAACTGGTATAACTCGTATCGATCATATTGAAACTAAACCGTGCCAAACTGGATACCTTGTCTTCGCACAGATTAATTTGAATATTTTCTTTCATTGAAATATTGGTTTCATAGGACCGAATGTTGTTGTTTTCGGTATCTACGACTTTGATTTCATTTCCTTCTGTATTGCAGGCTATGAGTTGAGATTCAAATTTACCTGAGTTTAATATGGGAAATGCCAATGGATTTTTCAACTTGTTGGTAGTGACTATGTATCCCCGGATGTCGGTACTGCCATCGCATTGAATGATGGAGCCCGATATTTCATTTAATGAATTGGGATTTATTTCCAAGGTAATGTCATTTACAAAATCGCTGCTGCCGGATGGAAGTTCACGTTGGTAGCTTATTTCATTGCATTCATTGTTTAGACAAAAAGTATTGGATGCATTTTTTGCGAAGTAAATTTTATACCTTCCTGAATAGGTGGACCGGCTTTTATAGGAAGGGGTATTATGATTCAGGTTTTGTACCGGAGTAAATTTTAATTTTCTTCCATTTCCCTGACTCAAATTGCCGGTGCAACTGGCATAGTCATCTGTTTTGCCTATACACAATTGATTAACCCGGTTGGTTTGAAATTGATATTTTCCGTTCGCGTATTCCATTGGAACGGACTCTGTCCAGATCTTTTTTTGAGGGTCAAATTGGTATAACTTCAAATCCGGATCAGGGGAGGTCAGGGGAGTAGTATATTTTATTTTTATGGGTTTCGCGAAGGATAGCAATTCATTATTTTCGGTACTCCAGGCCTCAATTCCCAGATGAAACCGGGTGGTCAGTAGTTTGGTATTCGAATTGGAATCTTTCGCAAAATAGGCTGATTGATGTTCCGCGAACAAGGAGGGGTCTTTGTGTTGCGGTGCTATTTTGTATTTTCCAGAAAATATTTTTCCCGATTGTGTGATCAAGGCATTGGCCGGGATTTCGATTTCATATAAATTGTTGTAGATGAAGAGCGCGTCCTGACCGGATTGAAAGGAGTTGGTGAAAATTTTTTCCTCGAGGATCGTTCTTCTGAAACTCAAGTCGCCAGGAAAACCATCTACTGTTTGTCTGCCGTCGAAGTAATTTTCTTTTTTAATATAAATATATTCCTGCAGATCGTTTATATAGACATTTTTAAATTGATAAAATCCATTCATGTCCGTTTGGCTCGTCATTTTATCAAGCGTGACCTGGGCATTGGATACGGGATTCCCTTTCGGATCCATGACGAGGCCCATGATGTTTGTTTCGATAAGTTTAATGGGGGGCGTGGGTTTATCTATGATGATGACAATATTCTCGTCATTTTTATGACAGGAGAGGAAGCTGACCAGACAGGCCAGGAAAACTATGCTTTTTTTCATTTTACACCCTATTACTCTTTACTACTCCATATTATGCGTTTACGCTGCATGAGTCCTGTGTTTTTTTTTGCGATTTATTGCTTTTTTGTACAAACTACAGTGAATTAAAGCTTTTTGATTATTGAAGGCCAGATGCGCCAAAGATACAACATGTACATTATCAGCACATTGGGATTTGTGCTTTAATTGAACTATGTATGTTGTGATAAAAGCCCAATTTAGGGTCAATAAGAAATACTAATCATTTGTTAGCCATGGAGATGGGTTTGTTTTAGTATAGTAGTGTTGCGCAATAGGGGCTAATCACCCCATAAGTACCTGCCTCATTCTGTAAAGATCGTTTGCGTCTCATTCTGTAACCCTCCCCAAAAATAGTACAGTGTAAAAGTTACATATATGTCTAACTTTGAAACTGTCAATATGAAAAGTCAAAATTAACTGAAGCACAGATTATTAAAGCGCTCAAAAAGTGTGAGTCAGGCCGTTCAGTTGAAAAAATTGTACGGGAGATGGGTATCCACAAGGTTACCTTTTACAATTGGAAGAAGCAATACTCTGGTATGGACTCCAGTCAACTATCTGAGCTTAAGGCACTTCGGGATGAAAATGCCAGGCTCAAGA
>CAYXKO010000067.1:0-9134 GCA_964465435.1 uncultured Saprospiraceae bacterium
ATTCAAATATCTTTATTCCTATTCTCCGGTGCATACTTGCAGGCCTGCCTCTTATCCCGCGACCCTGATCACCACCGCTGACCACGATGACCGGGTGGTTCCGGCCCATTCGTTCAAATTTGCTGCAGCGCTCCAGGCTGCTCAGCAATCCGCCAATCCCGTATTGATCAGAATCGATGTATCCGCAGGGCATGGTGCAGGCAAACCCACTTCCAAAAGACTTGACGAGGCCTCAGACATGCTCAGCTTTATGCTTTACCAAATGAATATTTCCCCCAAACTGTAAAATAAACTGACAGTTTGAAACCATTGTATCAAGTTTACATTTAATTAAAATACCCATTTGCCAATATTGAAACTATACGCTACGTTCTAATCGCTTAAATTCAAAAACATGATCAAAACATACATTGAGCAAAACAAGCAGAGATTCCTCGATGAACTCGTAGACCTTCTCAGGATCCCATCGGTCAGTGCAGATTCCAGGCACAACGCGGATACTGCACGTTGTGCGGAAGCAGTAAAAAAATCCCTGATCGATGCAGGATGCGATTTTGCCGAGATCTGTCCTACCGGAGGGCATCCCATAGTATTTGGACAAAAGATCATAGACCCCAATTTGCCCACCGTACTGACTTACGGACACTACGATGTGCAGCCGCCGGATCCCCTGGATCTGTGGACCAGCGGCCCTTTTGACCCGGTGATCAAGGATGGCAAAATATATGCCCGCGGAGCCTGCGACGACAAAGGACAGGTTTATATGCATGTGAAGGCACTGGAAACCATGATCCGGACAAACAGCCTGCCTTGCAATGTCAAGTTCATCATAGAAGGAGAAGAAGAAGTCGGTTCCTCCAACCTGGGTGGATTTTTGGAGGCAAACAAAGATAAGTTGAAGTCCGATATTGTTTTGGTCAGCGACACTTCCATGATCTCCCTGGAAACGCCTTCCATTGAAACCGGCCTCCGGGGTCTTGCCTACATGGAGGTGGAAGTTACCGGACCCAACAGGGACCTTCATTCAGGAGTCTATGGCGGCGCAGTAGCCAATCCCATCACGATTCTTGCTAAAATGATCGCATCCCTGCACGATGAAAACAACCACATCACCATCCCCGGATTTTATGATCAGGTGATGGAGTTAAGTGCTGCTGAAAGGGAAGAGCTCAACAAAGCACCTTTCAGTCTCGAAGATTATAAAAAAGACCTGGACATCCGCGATGTATGGGGAGAAAAGGGATACACATCCCTGGAACGCACCGGGATAAGGCCCACACTGGAGCTCAACGGGATCTGGGGTGGCTATACAGGCGAGGGTGCAAAAACCGTGCTTCCCTCCAAGGCCTACGCCAAAATATCCATGCGTCTGGTCCCCAATCAAAAATCATCGGATATCGCCAGGCTCTTTGAAAAACATTTCCTTTCAATCGCACCCGACTGTGTCAAAGTCAAGGTGACCGAACACCACGGAGGGGAGCCCGTCGTTACCCCCACGGAAGGCGAGGCCTACCGGGCGGCTGCCCTGGCCATAGAGGAGAGTTTTGGAAAAAAACCAATTCCCACCCGGGGAGGAGGAAGCATCCCGATCATTGCTTTGTTTGAGCGCGTTCTGGGTTTAAAAACCGTTCTGATGGGATTTGGTCTGGACTCTGACAACATCCACTCTCCCAATGAGCACTACGGTCTTGAGAACTTCTTCAAGGGAATAGAGACCATCCCTCTTTTCTTTAAGCACTACCAAAAATTGAAATCCAAACAAGCATGAAACATAAAATTTTAATATTCTTATCATTAACCTGCAGCCTTGCCTTCCCGGACGGCCTGGCCGCTCAAAATCAAAAAACAAAAATGGATACCTTCAGCTACAGCCTCGGCCTATTGTTTGGAAACAGTCTGAAACAGCAGGGCCTGGATAAAATCTCCACTGCAGACATGGTTGCAGCTATGGAAGACGTCATGGCAGGCAAAGAAACGAAAATCAGTATGCAGGAAGCTTCTGACTATTACTCAAGCGGACTCGCCAAAATTTCCGAAAAACAAAATGAAGGCGTAAAAATGGAAGGTGAAAAATTCCTGGCTGAAAATGCCAAAAAGCAGGGAGTGTTCACCACTGCCAGTGGCCTGCAATACGAAGTCATCAAAATGGGCGACGGTCCCAAGCCCAAGGCTACTGATAAGGTAAAAACCCATTATCACGGGACCCTTATTAACGGAAAGGTTTTTGACAGTTCTGTAGAACGCGGTGAACCCATTTCATTTCCGCTCGCCAATGTGATCCCCGGATGGACAGAAGCCCTGCAGCTCATGCCCGTCGGTTCAAAATTCAGACTTTTTATTCCCTATCAGCTTGCTTATGGGGAGAGAGGCGCAGGTGCCGATATCAAGCCCTATTCAGCCCTGATTTTTGAGGTCGAATTGTTGGGGATCGAATAAAAACCTCATTCATTTAAACATAGGGGGGCCCTGAGCTGTCCTATGTGTAACCTATGCATATTGACATCATATCGGTAGTTCCCGAGTTGTTGCTAAGCCCCTTTTCCCATTCCATCATGAAAAGAGCAAGGGAAAAGGGTTTGCTTTCTGTAGATGTGCACGACCTGAGGGTTTTTGGCCTGGGGGCATACAAGCAGGTGGACGATTATGCCTTCGGAGGAGGCGCGGGAATGGTTCTGATGCCGGAACCCCTGGCAAATTGCATTGAATCCTTGCAGCATCAGGAAAAGTATGATGAAATCATTTATCTGACGCCCGACGGAGAACTTCTCAATCAGAAAATCGCCAACCACCTCAGCCTCAAAAGCAGATTGCTGCTCATTTGCGGGCACTACAAGGGAATTGATCAAAGGATCAGAGATCGCTGGGTCACAAAGGAAATTTCCATTGGCGACTATGTGCTGAGCGGGGGCGAACTGCCTGCAGCAGTGCTGGTCGATGCCATTGGCAGATTGATCCCCGGGGTGCTGAATGATGAGACATCGGCCTTGACGGATTCATTCCAGGACGACCTCCTTGCTCCACCCGTATACACACGTCCTGCGGAGTTCAGGGGAATGAAAGTCCCAGAAATCCTCCTGAGCGGACACGAAGCCAAAATTGAGGAATGGAGGTTTGAACAAGCCTTAAAACAAACAGAATCCAGACGTCCTGACTTACTGAAGGATGGGTGATATCATGCATTAAAAAACTGAAATGATCCAGACCAAACAACTAAACCCGGCCAAACTGGCATTCCTCCTGGTTACCCTGATTTCCTGTATGGCTAAACCCATCCGCGAGGAAAATAGCCTCCTTAATAACCCTTCCACCAGAATGTCGCTTACCCTGGACCCATATTGGCACGATGGAAAAGCCGAATTAAGCAGCTATGACCTGTCCCAGATAAGGTATGGCGAACAGAGATCCGGAGAGGCCATACTGATATTTGTGACCGAAGATTTTTCCAACAAAAAACAGGTCAAGCTGGATTTTCCGTCATCTGACTCAGAAGATAAACAGCCTGTCTTGAAAATGAATTTTTCCAAAAAATTCCGCACCGGGATTTATCCCTACCACATGCTGCTCAGCACGTTTCAGCCCGTTGGTGTCAATGCTTTGAAATATCCGCTGAAAGAAACTGCCAATATTTCTGAATGGTGCGGGCAAACCTTCGCCCAACTGAATCAATATTCGGATTCCTTCCGCCTTCGCTCATTTTCCTATTTTGAATCAGAGGGGGACGTCGATCGGTTTGTAGAGCTCAACTGGACAGAGGATGGCATCTGGAGTCTGATCAGAATCGCTCCGGAAAAATTGCCCACTGGAAAAATCAAGATCCTTCCGGGCCTATTTTACAGTTTCCTAAAGCACAAACCTTTTGATGCTATGGATGCAGTTGCCCAACTCGAGGAAAATGATCTGGGTGTCATGACCTACTCGCTGAAATATGCCGATTCAGACAGAACCCTGAGCATTCGTTTTGCCTCTTCAGCTCCGTATCCCATTCTGTCCTGGACAGAAACCTATAAAGAGGGAGACCAAAACATGACCACATCCGCAAATCTGAAAAAAAGGATAAAACTGGATTACTGGAACTACAACAGCAATGCGGATAGCCTTTGGATCAAAGAACTGGAAATGCAAAATTAAAATCAACCCTGCCTGCTTTTTAACTGCAGATTAATACTGCACACACCGTTTCAAGATGAAATTGGCATAGAGAAATCCCGCTGCATAAAGGTTTCATCCGCCTTCAATCTCATGAGGTTTTGTAAATATAACAATTCACATCCTGAATCAGCCAACGATCATGATATAGGATCAGCAGGTATATATCAAGGATAAAAAGAAATTATTGCACAAGTGCTATTCAAAGGCAGACTGTTCGGGTCAGTGGTCTAAATCGTTAATTATCGACAGGCTTGAATTTGCTCAGGTCGAGAATTTTCTGACTATCGGTTTCCTTGATCAGGCTTTGCAGATTAATTGTGGGATTCCTCTTCATGTAAGCCTCAATGATATAATAACCGATATAGGTACCGGTTTGACCCGGAGCCACAGAAGGCATTCCCGGAGAATCAGGACTGGGGTTGATATACTTCTGGATTTTTGAGAAAGAATTTTCGTACAACAAGTTTTCTGAAGTAAAATAGGACCAGATGGCCTTCCTGTTTTCTGAACACCAATCCAATTCAATGGTATTGAATTCAAACAATACAGTATCCGGTATTTCCGGCAATAATCTCGAAAGTATGTACTGCCGCTTGCCCCTGTGGATAATATAGTCAATCAATCTGTCGCCGGGCTCAGGACCAATTTTGTCTTCAACCCACACTTCCCAGGTCTTTTTGACCAGGTGGTCCGGGTTGAATGTACGGTTGATATATTGAGAAAAGGCAGGATTGGTAGGATCCAAAGACCTGTAATCAAAATCGGGTCCCAAAAAGAAATCCAATCCAATTCCCAAACCATCCACACCGCCTTCATCTTCAAAAATAAAATTTCCAACATTGAAGCCGCTGATGAGGGTATAAAACCGGGGAGGCTTGAATTCCGGAAAATAATAAGACGCCAGACCGGTAGCATCTCTTAATTTGGCTTCCTGGGTATCAAATGAGCCGAATTTGGAATTCACCAACCTGAAAAGCTCATAGGCCGTGGGATCCCGGTAAAATCTTATGGCTCTCTCAAAGAGCTTGGGGTCCAGGGAATCAACATTTTTGGTCCACTGAACCACCGATTCAAAGAAAATTCTGCTCATTTCAGGAAACTCCTTCTTAAGGGAAGCTACGGATTCCTCCAGCCTGGAGGTATCCATCTTGAATAATGCCTGTTCAAACCTCCCGATCTTTATTTCGGGTGCAGTTGCGGGATCATATCCTTCCGGATACCTGCTTTCCTCCTTACAGGACAAAACAGAAAAAATAATCAAGATCAATAAATACCTCATTCCTTACTTTTACCGTCGCAAAAGTGAAAAATTTGGCTTATGAAAACAAATTTATTCCGAATTCTTATTGCCCTGGCAATCTTTTCGTCCCCAACCCTGAAAGCCCAGAACATCCTGGACGATATCAGTATGGTGCTCATCACCGGACCCGGAGTAAGCTGGATCAGTTCCGATGACAACACGATCAACAGCCAGGGTTTCCGTATTTCTTACAAAATTCATGCTATGGCAGATTATGCCCTGAACGAAAGATTCAGCCTGACAGGCGGTCTTGGCCTCTCCCTCGCCATGGGTGGGAAGATGAAATACCAGAAAGGGGGAGATCTGTGGTCTGAATCCAGGCTGAATGTGACCAGAGGAGACTCTCTCCCGGACGGGGTCGAGATGGGGTATTTCGTCAACTACATAGATTTTCCCATTGGATTCCGCATGCGCACCAATCAGTTTGGCAAATTCAGGTTTTTCGCTCATATGCCTGAACTAAGCCTTGGGATCCGCACCAGGGCAAAAGGCAGCATTGAAGGACAGGGTATCAGCACCTCCGGAGAACAGATCAAAAACCAGGTGGGGTTTCTTAATTTTAGCTGGGGCATTGGTGCCGGTACAGAATATTACTTTTCTGAAAAATTAACCCTTACAGGAGGAATCAGATTTTTTCAGTCTTTGACGGATATAACTGATGACAGCGGCAGATTCCGCGATGGCACAAAAGAAAATTCCAAAGGCGTCATTCATAACCTGGATCTGAGATTCGGCATAATCTTTTAACCAGCAGGCCATGATGCAATTTGATCTGAACTCGTTCATCAGGGCTGCCCTTCTCGAGGATATCGGCCCGGGAGATATTACCTCGCTGGCTTGCATTGCTGAGGACAGTCATTCAAAAGCAAGGCTGTTGGTCAAGGCGGATGGAGTGCTTGCAGGTGTCCAATTTGCCGAAACGGTATTCAGGCAATTCAATCCCGCCATAAGAATGGAAATCCTGTTGGAAGATGGCGCTGCCATCAAGTACGGAGACATTGCTTTCAGGGTCGAAGGGCCAACCAGGGATTTGTTACAAACTGAAAGACTGGTACTCAATGTGATGCAGCGGATGAGCGGCATAGCGACCCTGAGCCGGAAATTTGCTGACGAGGTAAAAGATCTGCCGGTAAAAATCCTGGATACCAGAAAAACAACCGCACTGAACAGGTACCTGGAAAAATGGGCTGTCAGGTTGGGAGGATGCCATAATTACCGCGATGGCTTGTACGATTGGTTTATGATCAAGGACAATCACATCAAGGCCTGCGGAAGCATTACATCTGCCATCAAAGCTGTCAACTTGTTTCAAAAAAACAAACAACTGGAGCAAGTCCCCATCACGGTGGAAGTCAAATCTGTTCAGGAATGTGAGGAAGTCCTGGCCTGCGGAGGGGTAACCCGGATCATGATGGATAACTTCGACCTTGAAACCCTTAAGGAGGCTGTCCGGGTGGTTAATAACAGACTTGAAACCGAAGCTTCCGGAGGTATCCGTTTGGAAAATGTCCGCCAAGTGGCTTTGACGGGAGTTAATTTCATTTCCGTAGGAGCACTGACACACAGTGCCGGAAGCCTCGATTTGAGTCTCAAAATTCTGGACTAAGCGCCTCAGGCAGGATTGATCACCAGCAAAAAGGTGGCAAGCACCATAGAAAAGGCAATCACAAGCCAAAAACGAGCATCCTTGTAAAAAACCACTGGGGGTTGGTCTGTCTTCATACGATCTCAGAATTTGATATAAAAGAAAAAGGTTATATACATTTAATTGGATGAATCAGAATAATACCCCTTGCGAAAGCGCATATTGAAAAATACAACAGCTTCGGCACCGGGTTTTTAAGATTCAACCGAACAATTATGTTTTTCCAAAAACGATGCCATATGCATTTAGACTAATATGTCCCTGAAATCAGGCATTTCGGAGCATATGGGGCGATTTTTTATGATATGTGTGACCAAAATCGCATAAAAAACAACCCGGAGACTGAAAAATACCCATCAATGGTTAGTCAGGACATGTCCAAAATGGATATATGTAAAAACCTGACTTTTTTAATTGAGTCTGACTCAAACAACAAACCCGACCAGTCAGGGCCTTTTGTGACTTAAGTTACCGGGATTAGGCCATAACGGATGTAATTTTGTATCAAAGAACTAAAGCAAACGATTATGATCAAGAACATAGGCACTCAAGACAAATACATCCGTATGATCGCAGCCGGGCTCATTGTGGCACTGTATCTTTTTAAGGTGATCTCAGGAACCATAGGCATCGTTGGCCTGGCAATTGCCCTGATCCTGATAGCCACCAGTTTGATTCAATTTTGCCCGCTCTACTGGCCATTTGGAATCACCACCGATTCCAAAAAGCAATAATTGGCGTGCATTTGAAACTTTCAAGGATTCAAATCAGTTGATCATAAAAAAAATATGCAAAAGGAAATTCTAAAAGTCGCCAACCTTAAGTGCAACGGATGCGCGAATACAGTCATCAGGAATCTTTCGGAGATGAAGGGCATATCAGAGGTCATGGTACGTGTAGACCAGGACGAGGTGGAGTTTTCATATTCCGGCGAACCATCTGAGCTGCAAAACATCAAAGACCGCCTGCATGGCCTGGGCTATCCTGAAGCCACTGATGCAAATGGACTGCTGACCAGACTAAAAAGTTTCAAGAGCTGCATGCTGGGCAAAATTAATTGAGTCAGGCACTCCTGTTCACTCAATACAATCAAAATGCAAGGGGCCAATATACCGGGGTTCCATTTAAACAAAACCCTTAAAGCCCGTAAAAAATAGAATATATAACCGATCTATAGAATTATGAATAAAAGTTTTTCAGAAATCATTTCAGATTCCAGGCCAACCCTGGTTGATTTTTTTGCAGAATGGTGCGGTCCCTGTAAAATGATGTCACCTATTCTTCAGCAACTCAAGACGAAATTAGGTGACGAGGTCAACATCATTAAAATTGATGTAGACAAGAATCCCGGAGCATCCCAGGCATACAAGATCCAGTCCGTGCCTACCCTGATGTTATTCCGAGACGGAAAAATGTTATGGCGTCAATCCGGCGTGCCTTCCTTGGCGCAACTTGAAAAATTACTGGCGGAGCATTCCGCTTCGGTATAAGCGGGATGCGATGCTTGCAGGCATCAGCATTCCACAATGTTGACAGGAATATGAACGGCCAAACCTCCATCTGCCGTTTCCTTATACTTGTGGCTCATATCTTCGGCAGTTTCCTTCATGGTCCGGATGACGGCATCCAGAGAAACAAGTGCTTTGGAAGGATCTGACTCCAAAGCAATCTGTGCGGCAGTGACCGCTTTGACAGCACCCATGGTGTTTCTTTCGATACAAGGCACCTGTACCAGGCCACCGATGGGATCACAGGTCATTCCCAGGTGGTGTTCCATGGCAATTTCAGCAGCCATCAAACATTGCTCGTAATCGCCTCCCAGCACTTCAGTCAGGGCAGCCGCAGCCATTGCCGAGGATACGCCGATCTCAGCCTGACAACCTCCCATGGCCGCAGAGATGGTCGCACCCTTTTTGAACAGGCTGCCAATCTCCCCTGCGGTCAAAAGAAACCGCATCACGTCCTGTTCACCCTTGTTGGGGTTAAAACAGAGGTGATACATGAGCTCGGCAGGAATCACACCGGCAGCCCCATTGGTGG
>CAYXKO010000068.1:0-9094 GCA_964465435.1 uncultured Saprospiraceae bacterium
CCGTTCTTGTCTGTTGAATGGGCCTCGAATGAACTTTGGCAGGCTGTCTGGAAGGTTCAGTTTTCTTTGGCGAAGGTCCTCTAACCTCTTCGGGCAATTTGGTGGCAGGAAACGGATGAGCCACATGGACCGGGATCTCCAGCCGTATTAATTTTTGAATATCCTTCAAATAGGGACGCTCGGCGAGATCGCAAAAAGAGATCGCTTTGCCGGATGCTCCTGCCCGACCGGTCCTGCCGATGCGGTGAACATAGGTCTCGGGGATATTGGGCACTTCAAAGTTTATGACAAAGGCCAATTCGTCAATGTCAATTCCCCTTGCTGCAATGTCTGTGGCAACGAGTACTCGGGTACTTCTGTCCTTAAAATTGTTAAGCGCCCTTTGCCTGTGATTTTGTGATTTATTTCCATGAATGGCCTCTGCCTTGACGTGGTTTTTGACCAGGAATTTCACCACCTTGTCAGCACCGTGCTTGGTCCTCGTAAAGACCAGGGCTGAAGCAATGCTCTTATCCTGAAGCACGTGCAAAAGCAACTCGTATTTGTTGGACTGGTCCACAAAATAGATCTCCTGTTGTATGGTTTCCGCTGTAGAGGACACGGGTGTCACTTCCACGTATTCCGGGTTGGTCAGGATTGAAGCGGCAAGTCCCTTGATCGTATCCGGCATGGTTGCGGAGAAAAACAGCGATTGCCTTTTTGCCGGAATGATCCGGATCAGTTTCTTGACATCGTGGATAAATCCCATGTCCAGCATTCTGTCTGCCTCATCCAAAACAAAGTGGGTCAACTGATTCAATTGAATATAACCTTGTTCGTGCAGATCAAGCAATCGTCCGGGCGTAGCCACAAGAATGTCCACTCCGGATTTAAGTGCCTGTACCTGTGACCCCTGACCCACTCCGCCAAAAATGACCGTGTGCTTGATCCCTGAAAAGCGGCCGTAGGCAGCGAAACTTTCATCGATCTGGATGGCAAGCTCACGGGTTGGGGTCACAATCAGGGCCCGGATCACTCTTGGTCCCCGGTGCTGGGCCTGTTTGAGGTGTTGGATAATCGGCAGTGCAAAAGCTGCGGTTTTGCCCGTGCCGGTCTGGGCACATCCCAGCAGGTCTTTTCCTTGCAGCAGGATGGGAATGGCTCTTGATTGGATGGGTGTGGGTGTGGTATAACCTTCTGACTTCAATGCGCGCAAAATGGCCTCATCGAGTCCTAAATTTTCAAATAACATGATCAACTATAATTTTAATCGGTTCCCCTTTTCTTATAATACATGAGAACCCAGAGGAGGGCGATATGCCGCAAAGATAGCTGTTTTTCAGGAACTAACGAAATAATAGTTCAAAGTTTGACAAATGGGTCACTCTTCCTTTTGCTCGTCGATCTCGCCAAGAAGCTTGCTGGAGGGAAATCGCGCCTCTGTGGAAAGCAACACGCCTTCCGTAAAATTCTGGTCAGACTCAAAACCATAAGCGTGGATGACCTCTTCGTTTCGCGACAGCCTGACAAATTTATCCGTGTGCACCCTCCGGGCCCTTTCATCCCAAATCAATTCAGAAGTCTCCAGTTTTTCTCCCCTTGGATTGTCCAAAACCACGTCCTGGGAAAGATAGGTTTTACCCTCATCCGGTATTCGCACGGCATACCGGGAGGTCAGTATATTGGAAACCTCCCCGTTGGAATAAAAAATGGCCTTCATGCCGTTTGGAAATTCATCCTTGTTCTGACCCTTGACATATTGCCGGACCATAAGAGGAGCCTCCACTCTGAGTACGAGACGGCCCGTATCGGTATAAATAAGTTCGATATGCCGCAAAAACTCCTTTCCTACCATGTCAACCGCTTCCTGATCTGTAATCTCCGGAAGGGATTCCTTGCAGGAACCCAGCAAGCAAAAAACGAATAAAATGAAATGAAATCGGGATTTCATCGGATCACGGTTAGGTCACCTGAATAGTCAACCACCTCGTCGTCTATGAACCTTGCCCTGACCAGGTAAGTAAAAACGCCGGGATTTACCAAAACCCCACCCGAACGGCCATCCCAAAGGCTGTTTGCCTCCTGTATGCCGATATCCTTTCTGCTGAATACGCGGCCGCCCCAACGATCATAAACCTCTACAAGCTCAAATCCGGCCAGGCTGAGGTCACCTGAGACAGAAAAGAAATCATTGATGCCGTCCCCGTTAGGCGATATCGCGTTGGGAATGTAGATGGGATATGGCTTGTTGATCTTGATAAAGACAGAATCCAGGCCGGTGCACCCATTGCTGTTTGTGACCGTCAGATAGTGGTATCCTTCGCGGACAGGAAGAAAATCAACCATGGAACAATCCGTGCATCCCGGATCAAATCCGCCCCAATTGTAAGTGTAAAGGTTTGCAGGAGACACCGCCCCGGTCAGCTGGACTCTATCCCCCAGGTTGATCGTGAGATCCGGTCCCAGATCCACGCTGACCGGCGCCGGTTGATCGATGGTAAAAGGCAACGAGCTGATACAGCCCTTTGCATCCTGAACCCACAGGGTATAGTTTCCGGCGGGAAGATTATTGAATTCGCTGGCAGGCTGGAAGTTTATCCCGTCCAGGCTAAACTGATAGAAGGGTTCTTTTGAATCCTGATCCACAAAAGGTGTGCCCGACAAACCTCTGAACACCACCCTGCCATTTTTGTCCCCAAAGCATCTCACGCCAAAAATGCTATCCAGACTCAGCCTCAGCGTAGGCAGGTCTTCACAACAGGGAAGCACATTGATGCGCCTGACCTCGGTAAGCCGGCATCCTTCGGTGGTCTCCAGGGTCAGTGTGATGAATTTCTCTCCAAATGAAAAATAGTTGACCCGGTGCGGACCTACTCCGGATGCTCTCTGCGGCACCGCATCCACGCCAAAATTCCAATCCCTCACGCGAATACCTCCGGAAAAACGAGTGGAGTCAATGGCCATAAAATCAGTATCGCACTTGAGCCCCGAATCAGGCAAAACCCTGAATTCAGGATCCGGTCCGTTGAAATCGCAATCTCCCCACTCCATGCTAAAACCAATTCCGGTGTTGGTGAAATTGTTGATCACCAGGGCATATGCCACTCCCGCTTTCATGGGCAGAAACTTGGAGAAACCATCTTCTCCGACGTTGCAGTTGAAATTTTCGGTCGTATCTGTGGAAGTCATGTTCAACCCGGTTTTGCCGGTAGGACCTGTACAGGGTGGAGCGGTTGCATTACACCTCAGGATTTTTTTTCCTGAGCAGTTTCTGACCCCGTTGGGCAATTCATAAACCGCAAAGTCGATATCATCGCTCGAGTTTAGCGGGGTAATCGTAAAAGTCAGGTTACAGTCGGTCTTGGAGACCCAGGTATACCAGGTGGATTGGGACTCAGAATTATTCAAGGCTCCTCCTCCTTCGCCTAGACAGGAATCAAAGGCTTCGTCGGTCTCGAGACCGGCGCCTCTGAATGTTTGGTTGACAAACGGATTGTTGTCGCAGAGTACCGTGGCGCTTCTGCAATCCTGGGCAGCCATGGCCGGTGGAAAGAAATTGTTGATGCACAGCTGAAAAGTGCCTTGTGCGCCACCCATGCCGGATATCCGGATCAGGTAGTCCCGCCCAACCACAAGTCCCCCTTCGTACATGGTCACGGCTCCTACATTCCGCGTATCCGTCACGCAATTGATCTCCTGAAGGGTGCCTCCGCAAACTCCTGAATACATGGAGGCCATGATGCGGGTAAGGCTTCCCTGGGGCGTACCGCCTGCATTGCGGCCGATGATCGTCACGGCCACATCCGAAGCAAAAGCCCTGAAACTGAACCAGACATCCTGTCCCGGGTTGGGCCAGCAGGTAGCTGCTCCATATCCGGACGGAGTGGCTCCCACAGTAGTGAATTCGGCCGGTTTACTGCAGTACTTGGTTATGTCCGACAGCCTGACCGGTGAGGAACAATCATCGTTGGAAGGCTGGGCGGAAACAACTGCCAGGTTCATCAGGATCAGGGCGGCAGTCAACAGGTTCAGTTTCATGGAAAAAGAGTTTTACTACGTTCAGACAAGCTAAACAACAAAAAAGCTCTCAAAAGTATCATTAATGTCCGCTTTTTCTGCTCAAAATGGAAATTCAGGCCGCATTATAAGCCCAGAAATTCCTTTTCTAAGTTACGGATACCGCAATTAGCCTTAGTTTTGCCAAAAATAAAGGAAATTGTTTACCATTCCAAACCTGATCACTGCAGTCAATCTCCTTGCGGGATGCCTGTCCTGCGTGCTGGTCTTGCAGGAAAACTGGACGGGCGTCATCATTCTTATGGTCATCGCCCAGACCGCTGATTTTCTGGACGGTTATGTGGCCAGGCTGATGGGTCAGACCTCCAAGATCGGAGTTCAGCTGGACTCCCTGGCAGATGTAGTTTCATTTGGTTTGGTGCCCGGATTGGTCATATACCAGTTGCTCACCAATTACGAAATACCCGAACTGCCTTATCTGGGCTTTGTCCTGCCTGTTGCCGCTGCATTCAGGCTGGCCAGATTCAATGTGGAAACCAATGAAAAACCTGAAAACTTTCAGGGTTTGCCTGTGCCTGCCATGGCAATTGCCATTGCCGGACTTTTGCCTTTGGGCGAGCCCTGGCCCGACGTACTGGACTGGAAGGTCTATTGGGAACCCTTTGTGATCCTGACGCTGTTCCTGAGCGGATGGATGATCTCCCGTTTTCCGGTGATCAAATTTGCTCCAACAGGCACATGGATCCGCAGCTACTTTCCCCTGGCCCTACTGATGCTTATTTGTCTGACAGGCGCCGGATTCGGCTATTTGTGGTGCCTCAGCCTGATGATCATCACGTATATAGCCTATAGCTATTTTGCACTTACAAAAAAGAACTGAACCTCCATCATATGAAAAAATTCATGATCCTCATCGACATCATGCCTCACAAGGAGCTCCTCGATCCACAAGGCAAAACGGTAGCCCGCAGCATGCCTCAGATGGACATCCATGGCGTCGATGACGTTAGAATCGGCAAACACATACAGATGACCGTGAGTTGTCCTTCTCACGAGGCTGCCGTGCAGATCACAGAGAACGCCTGCAAGAAACTTCTGGCCAACCTGATCACAGAGACCTATACCTATCACATTGAAGAAATTTAATCACTCAGGGTGCTGTACCTGGTCCCTACACCGGTAGGCAACCGCGGTGATATCACCGCCCGGGCCATAGAAACACTGCAAAACAGCGATCTCATCCTGGCTGAGGATACCCGCGTAAGCAGGCCTTTTCTGAAACACCTCGGCATCGAAAAAGAGGTGCGCAGTTTTCACAGCCAAAACGAGCACAGGCAATATCAGAAAATCCTTGAAATGCTTCAGACCGGAGCCAACATAGCCCTGGTCTCCGATGCAGGCACTCCCGGCATTTCCGATCCCGCTTTCTTGCTGGTCCGCGCTTGCCGCGAAGCCGGAATCGAGGTTTGCGCCCTGCCGGGAGCCACCGCCTTTGTACCGGCCCTGGTGGCTTCGGGCCTTCCCTGCGATCGCTTCTTCTTTCAGGGGTTCCTGCCTCAGAAAAAAGGAAGGCAGACACAGCTGAAATGGCTGGCGACACTGCCTTGCACGATCGTGCTCTATGAAGCCCCCCACCGCATTGAAAAATTGCTGGAAGAGCTGTCTGCCGTTTTTGGCGATGAACGAAAAGCTTGTTTTGTAAAAGAGATTTCAAAAATCTTTGAAAGATACCTGTGCGGTAGTCTTGGCGAAATACGCGAGAAACTAAAGTCCGAAAAGATTGCCGGTGAATGGGTGGTCGTGGTGGATGGAAACAAGGAATAGTCGCTGTCATCTGTCCGTTTGCAGCGTTAGCATAAAAGCACTTCTTTATTCGGTCTGTTCCCTGCCCCTCCGGTAATAATAAACGGATACGCAGAGAAATCCCAGGGCAAAGGGAATTGCGGCAAGATAGCGCATGTGCTCGTAATCGAAAAACTCACAGCACATCCAGTACGAATTGGCCGTGATCCACATACAGACCGCCAGCTGGATCCAAAACTCAAGCTCTCCCCTCCTATAAGCCCAGATCGCGATCTGAAGGGCCACCCATACCGTGGGCACGATCATCCCCACGCCCATCCAGCGCCATTCCATCAGCCAGGCGCTGTCCTTAAGCAACCACAAGAGGATGTGCAGATTCTCAAATCGTCTGATATTTGTCATGATGGGCAAATATCAGGAAAAAAGCCAAGTACACTTACCCGGGTTTAAGGAATCCGGTCGATCCCGCAGGAAAAGGCAAATCATGCCAGCCCTACACTGATGAAAATCAATGCTTCACAAAACCAAAGTCAGGCCTGCCCAGCGATATTTGCTGCTTCCGCAGGGTAAATTTGCTGGTAAATAATTCAATTATGTTTATGAACCCTGTTTCCTTTAAAAAGACAGGCTTGCTGGCAGTACTGCTCGTATTGACTGCGGCCTGCAACCGGGATGATGACTCCTCAACTCCCGACTCCGGAAAAATAAAAACGGAAAAGACCGTGGAGCTCACCACGCAAACGATAGGAAGCTCCGGCGGGCAGCTTGAAATATCCGGCTCTGCCTCTCCCCTGGAGGGCTTGCAGATCAAGGTGCCGGCTGATGCCTACACGGACTCCAGGGAATTCAAGGTGGCTTACTCAAAGATTGTTTCGCACGATCTGGGGCAATATTTCAATCCCGTGAGTCCCCTAATTGAAATTGAAAATGGCGGAGATCTTGCCAATAAAATGATGAACCTCCGGATACCGGCTCCGGAATCATCCGGTAAGGTCAGAATGGCCTTTTACTACGACAAATCCAGCGGAGAACTGGAAGGCATCCCCATTGTCCGCTCAACCCCTGAATATGTGGAACTCGCAGTCAGACATTTTTCACTGGTCGTGGTGAGCGAGGTCCAGAAGGATCTGATCATTCGGGGTGGAGGTTTTCACACCCTGTTCGATCCACTTGTAAACGGATGGAGTTTTGTCAACGACGGTACCTATCCGGAGGCCGGGGGAATCTGCGCCGGCATGAGCATTGGGGCGGCCTACTACTTCAAAAATTTCAAATCTGGCGTAAACCTGTACAGTTATTTTGACAACAACGGACTGGATTTCCCAACGCCCGACGTTTGGGAAGACGATGTCACAGGATTGTATTTTGCCACCGCCATTCACCGCATTCAGGAAATATTCTATCACAGCAACAACCAAAGCATATCCGAAATGATCTATGCACCGGAAGAAGACCGGTTTTGGAACATTATTTACAACATGCTGGTCATTAACCAGCCTCAGCTTTTGTATGTCAAAAGCACCGGGGCTGACACGGCCCACATGATCATAGCCTTTGGCTACCAGATCGATTCGGTATCAGCCAAAATACAGGTGTACGACCCCAATTATCCGGGAGCCGAAAGCACGATCGAATTCGACATGGTGCAAAAGAAATTCAAGCCTTATACCTCGGCTGCCAACAGGAAGGCGCTGGAGGACGGACATACCTTCAACTGTGACATCATTTCCTTCATCCCGATGTCCGCCGTCATGCTGCCGGAAGAGATGTCATTTTTGTGGAACAAGGTGCAGAATAAGACCATCGGACAAGGCATTTTCCCCAACTACAAGGTTTATGCTGTGCCCACGGATCCTGCTTTCAGCAGAGTGGAGCTCAAACCGCTCACAAAAAACAACAATGCAAACTACATCCCTTTCAGGGAATTTAATTTTGTCGTCGAAGGCCTGGATCCCTCTATGAACATCAATCCGGGTACCATTATTTTTGACAAAGAAAACAGTAAGTGGGTGAGATACCAAAACCTCGTCCCGCCCTTGGAAATGTTTGAATCAGATACGCTGATCGGGTTCTACCTCAAGGGCATCCCCAAGAATGTCGTTTACGAAAGCTGGATCGGATTTCAGTGGTTCCGCATTAAAAAACAGAATATCTGGATCGAGCCCGTGGACACTTCCATCGCGGTCAATACAGAAATCAAATTTCTGGCCAGAAACAATGGTTCAGCGCCAAAAAGAGCGCGCTACGAATGGGATTTTGGAAACAAAAAGACCTTTACCAGCTCAGACACGTTTTTCAACTACAAATACCAGGAGACCGGAGACTTTGATATTACGCTCAAGGTCACAGACCTGGATCAAAACAAAGTCGTGGCTGAGGCCCAGACGACCATACACGTTACGATCTGGCCCAAGATCGCCATCACCCTCAAGGGAATGAACACACAACCACCCAGCACCATCAAGTCCAGCGATGGGATCGACATTCCTGCCATAGTGTGGTCCAACAAGGTCTACTCTACCGCACCCGCTATGCGCTGGACGGACAATAATTTTGAAACCGAATTCACCTTCAACCAAGGACCGGGCACCTACATATGCCGCATTACAGGGTCCATGTCAGCAGATTTTAAGAAAGTCAATCAATTGATTGCCAATTATACCGGGACAGCCTATGATGGCCTGTGGACCTACCAATCCGCCATAGTGCTGCAGGACTTCCCCATGGATGTCTGGGACCCGGGCAGATTGATCGGAAAAATCCTGACCGGTTCCGATGCAAAGGCCAGAGTGAAACAACTGAGCTGGCAGGAGAACTGGGAATCCCAGGGAGTGCCGATGGAAAGGCATCTGGGTTCGGTGGACTGGAACAGCGATCAGACCGAGTTGAGTGTCTTTTTCTACGACCGTTAAGCAGTAAAATACTCGCTTAGCATATAAATTGAATTTTATTAGATTTACACATCCAAATCGGGTGAGTATGTTGCGAATTTCAATTTTTATGTTTTTGTTATTTTCCTGCAAGACAGAGGTCTTTAATCAAAATGATTTTACCGGTGAGTTCCGCGGCGAGGCAAACGGAGATCCCGTCAGATTGTCCCTAAAACAATCAGGCTCTTCCCTATCCGGAACCATGGAGGACAGTCAGCAAAAGTATCAGATTGCGGGCGAGGTCAAAGGCAGGGAATTCTCCGGAAAAGCCACAGAACAATCCCTCGGGATCGTTTTTGATTTGTATGGCAAATTATCAGGCGCATCATTAAATTTAACGATGGTCCTGGATCTCCTGGGCACCA
>CAYXKO010000069.1:0-8998 GCA_964465435.1 uncultured Saprospiraceae bacterium
AAATGGGTGCTCGTAGATTTTTTCGACATAGTGATTCATGTCTTCGACAAAGCCACCCGTCAGTACTACGATCTGGAAGAATTGTGGAGTGACGGCAAGATGACAGAGATCAGCAACATTTGATTTTTAGCCCAAATTTTCATCTGAAAATAACCTTTACAGACTTTTTACGTTTGTAAATCTGATACAGGACACTTACCCTAACAAATTAAATTATATGGAAAATCAGGAAAACAACGAACCCAAAAAGCCCGCATCCGGAGGCGGGTTTAACACATATTGGATTTACGGAATCCTATTTTTGGCCATCATTGGCATCAACTTCTTCTACCTGGCTAACCCCTCCAAGGACCCCATAGCGTTCAGCCGTTTCGAACGTATGGCCATGGACGGCGACATCGACAAGGTGGAAGTAACAAACAACAAGACAGCCTATATCTACCTGAAGGAAAAGTCCTTGTCCAAGGAAGCATACAAAGACGCCACGGTCTCTGCCCTGGGTGTCAAACCTCATTATCATTTTAATGTAGGTCCGATTGAAAACTTCGCGCAGAAGGTGGATAAGCTAAACGATAAAATGGCGGTCCCGCTGGACATCAATTATGTCGAAAAGCAGAACTGGCTGGGACCGATCCTCTCCTTTGTTTTGCCATTCCTCATCATTTTGGGCATCTGGATGATCTTTATGCGCAGGATGAGCGGCGGTGCCGGAGGACCCGGCGGACAGATTTTCAACATCGGCAAGTCCAAGGCCATGCTCTTTGAAAAGAACATCAATACGCACGTAACTTTTGAAGACGTTGCAGGACTGGAAGAGGCCAAGGAAGAGGTAATGGAGGTGGTGGACTTCCTCAAAAATCCAAAAAAATATACTTCCCTGGGGGGTAAGATTCCCAAGGGTGTGCTTCTGGTAGGCCCTCCGGGAACCGGAAAAACCTTGTTGGCAAAAGCTGTGGCCGGAGAGGCCGCGGTACCCTTTTTTACCATTTCCGGCTCTGACTTCGTGGAGATGTTTGTCGGTGTGGGTGCATCCAGGGTCAGGGATCTGTTCAGACAGGCCCGCGAAAAGGCTCCCTGTATCGTTTTCATCGATGAGATTGATGCGGTCGGTCGGGCAAGGGGTAAAACCCAGTGGCAGGGTGGCAACGACGAAAGAGAAAACACCCTGAACCAGTTGCTGGTCGAAATGGACGGTTTTTCCACTGACAAGGGAGTGATCCTCATGGCTGCGACCAACAGACCGGATATTCTCGATACTGCATTGCTTAGGCCCGGTCGTTTTGACAGACAAATTTCAATCGACCCGCCCGATCTGAAAGGAAGGGCCCAGATATTCAAGGTCCACCTCAAGAAACTTAAGATGTCTGATAAGGTGACCCCGGAAATTCTTGCTGAAATGACCCCCGGATTCGCGGGGGCTGATATCGCAAACGTGTGCAACGAAGCCGCTTTGGTGGCTGCGCGCAGAAACAAACAGGAAATTGAACTGGATGATTTCAACTATGCCCTGGACAGGGTCATCGGCGGTCTCGAAAAGAAAAACAAACTGATCTCTCCGGAAGAAAAAGAGGTCATCGCCTACCACGAAGCAGGTCATGCGATCTGTGGCTGGTATCTCCCTTATGCAAGTCCCCTGGTCAAGGTGACCATAGTACCCAGAGGAATAGGTACCCTGGGCTATGCCCAATACCTGCCCAAAGAAGAATACATCACCCGGACCGAGGCCATGCTGGACAGAATCTGCATGACCATGGGGGGAAGGGCGGCTGAAAAGATCAGTTTTGACAAGATCTCCACCGGTGCGCAATCCGACCTGGATCAGGTGACCAAAATGGCCTATTCCATGATATCGGTATTCGGTATGAACGAAAAGGTGGGCAACGTCTCCTTCTATGGCATGTCTCAGGATGGCTTCCAAAGACCTTACAGCGAAGAAACCGCAAAACTCATGGACGAAGAGGTCAGAAAACTGATCGACGGCCAATACGAAAGAGCCAAAACGCTACTCTCCGAAAAAAGGGCTGAGCTTGAAATTTTGGCGACTGAACTGCTCAAAAAAGAAGTTTTGCTCAAATCTGATGTGGAGAGGCTCATTGGCCCTAGCCCTTATCATAAGGACAAGATGGCTGAGCCCGCTCCCTTTACAGGCCAGCACGTATCTGATGAGAAGCCTCACGAGGATCCCAAAGTGGAAGAAGCTGAAGGCTGATGCATCCTTCCCAAGGTTCCGCTCTGTAATAATTGCTAATTTTGCCCTCAAATGGATGAAAGGCTATTAGAGCGGATCGATGCATCCAGGTTGCCGCAACACATTGCAGTGATCATGGATGGCAACGGGCGCTGGGCTAAAAAAAACGGCCAGCCCAGGCTGTTTGGTCATCACAACGGCGTTAAATCTGTCAAGGAAGTAACCGAGGCTTGCGGAGAATTGGGAATCCGCTATTTGACCCTGTATGCATTTTCCACTGAAAACTGGAATCGTCCGGAACTGGAAGTAAAAGGCCTTATGGGCTTGCTGGTGGAAACCATCAAGAAAGAACTTCTTACTTTACTTAAAAACAACATCCGTTTGCATGCGATCGGTAATATCGAGGGATTGCCTGCAGCTACCAGATTGGCACTGGAGGATGCCATACACAAAACATCCGCCAACAATGGCATGACCCTGATCCTGGCGCTTAACTACAGTGCCAGATGGGATATAATACAAGCAACCAATAAATTGCTGAGCTCCAAACCGGGAGCAGCCATAAGCGACGAACATTTTGCGGCAGCCCTCTCCACGGCGGGTATCCCGGACCCCGAACTCCTGATACGGACCAGCGGAGAAAAAAGAATTTCCAATTTTCTGCTCTGGGAGTGTGCCTACACAGAACTGTACTTTACCGATACCCTGTGGCCGGATTTCCGAAAACCCCATTTATACGAGGCCATCATTGATTTCCAGAGCAGGGAGAGAAGATTCGGGAAAATTTCTGAGCAGATAAGCTGAGGGCATTTTCTGAAAGCCGGTATTCGACCTTTATCAGTAAAATAGCCACCCCAACCCAATTCCGGCCCTTATTCAGGTAAGCGGTTGATTGGTCGGGACTTTATCATTCAATAATGAAATTTGCGATCAAGCTAGAATTCACTCCACCTATTGCTTTCAATAATGAATCGGGTACCTGATCAGAAAAGCCCACCAACCGGTCAGAATCTCAAGGATTCTAGTAAGTGATCTTTTCCCATTACACAATGAATTTGTCCGGACAAATTTGGGACAAAATAAAAAAGGGCAGCTTCCTGGCGGATGCTGCCCCCCGTTTTCAATGGGTTCCTTTGACTACTCCCCTAGACAAAGAATGTGGTAAAGATAAAAACAATTAAATTGTGGAATCAAGTCTTTTGAGCAATTTTTTTTAACAAAAAATACTTTTTGAATCTCATGCCAACAAATTTTATAAAAATATAATATTTAATACTATATTTTTTAAGACTTTAATTAAAATGAGTTTTACAAGGCGGCAATGTAAAATCGCGATGAATCTGTGTCACAAACCGGGTTTGCAAGGCCGGATCAGCCCCCTGCTTTATAAAAGCCAGGATTCTTATTTTCCCTTTGAAACATCATAATGAAAAAAGGGGCCACGGCCGAGCGACCGTGTCCCCTTCTTAATAACACTATGAGAACACCCTAAAGCACAAATTTAAACACTTTGTCATAGGTCGCGCAAGGAATCGCGGTTTTATTTTCAGATTTTTTTTTTTGTAATATCTATATTGTTGTAAAAAAAATAAATACCCTCAATTTATTAGGAAGACACGGGTCCGGATAGACCGGTACTTTTTTGGTGCAATTGCGATATACACGATTCTTTCAATACCCTCCGGTATGACGGGAATTCCGATATTTGCGCCCTAATCTTCCCCATCCAGTTTGAATAACGACATTAAGATATCATATCGCTCTGAAGGTCTGGAGCCTGAAACCCTGATCCGGCTCTACCGGGAGATCCTGTATCCTAGATTGATCGAGGACAAAATGCTGAAACTCCTGAGGCAGGGACGGATCTCAAAATGGTTTTCCGGCATCGGTCAGGAAGCCATTTCCGTCGGAGCCACCCTGGCCCTGGACGGAGAAGATTTTATTTTTCCCCTGCACCGCAACCTGGGCGTATTCACCTCCAGGGGAATGCCTCTGGATCGTTTGTTTGCACAATGGCAGGGCAAGGAATCCGGATACACCAAGGGCCGCGACCGGTCCTTTCACTTTGGTTGTATGGACTACCACATCGTCGGTATGATCTCACATCTGGGTCCGCAACTTACCCTGGCCAACGGCACAGGCCTCGCATCCATCCTGAGCGGTTCCGGGAAGGTCTCGCTTGCTTTCACGGGAGAGGGAGGTACGAGCGAGGGAGATTTTCACGAAGCGCTCAATCTGGCCTCTGTCTGGAAACTGCCGGTCATTTTCCTGATTGAAAACAACGGCTACGGACTTTCAACACCCACCCGGGAACAATACGCATGCGCTCAGCTCTCTGACCGCGGTCAAGCCTATGGCATGGAGGCCTATACCATTGACGGAAACAACGTGCTCGAGGTGTTTCTCACGGTACGCCGGATTGCTGAAAAAATGCGCCGCGACCCCGCTCCCGTATTGCTGGAATGCATGACCTTTCGCATGCGGGGTCACGAAGAAGCTTCCGGGGTCAAATACGTCCCTCCGGCCTTGTTGGAAAGTTGGGCAGAAAAGGATCCACTGGATAATTACGAAGCCTGGCTGATCTCCCAAAAAACCATAAGTCCGGAATACGCCGAAAACCTTAGAACAAGTCTCAGGGAAAAAATACAGGAGGAGGTCGAAAAAGTATTCGACTGGCCCGACGGCACGGCAATCATGGACAACGAAATAAACGATGTATACGCGCCTTATGCTCCGGAACCGGCGAATGCCCAGGGACCTGTGGAAAACATGCGCTTCATCGATGCCATCCGCAATGGATTGGACACAGCCATGGAACACCACCCCAATCTGGTCCTGATCGGTCAGGACATTGCAGAGTATGGGGGCGTTTTCAAGATCACCGAAGGTTTTGTCGAAAAATACGGCAAGAGCCGCGTCCGTAATACGCCCATTTGTGAATCCGCCCTGATTGGTGCGGGCCTTGGCCTGAGCCTGGAGGGGTACAAGGCCATGGTGGAAATGCAGTTTGCAGATTTTGTCAGCTGTGGGTTCAATCAGATCGTCAACAACCTCGCCAAGCTCCACTACCGCTGGGGTCAGAATGCCGACGTGGTCATCAGGCTGCCGGCCGGTGCGGGTACTCAGGCAGGACCCTTCCATTCCCAGACCAATGAGGCCTGGTTTGCCCATGTGCCGGGACTTAAGATCGCTTATCCTTCCTCGGCCATGGACGCCAAGGGGCTTTTGCTGAGCTCGTTTGACGACCCCAATCCCGTCTTGTTTTTTGAGCACAAACTTCTGTACAGATCGGTAGAAGGAGCGGTGCCTGCCGCCTATTACCGAATTCCGTTTGGCCAGGCCAATCTGGTGCAGGAAGGAACTGAGCTCAGCATCATCACATACGGACTGGGCGTACACTGGGCATTGAAAACAACAAATGAACTAGGGCTCCGGGCTGATATCCTGGACCTGCGCACCCTCGTCCCGCTCGATTATGAATCCATCAGGAAGACGGTACAAAAGACCGGCAGGGTTTGTATCCTGCACGAGGACAACCTCTTTGGCGGGATCGGAGGGGAGATCGCCGCTTACATTGGCGAGCATCTTTTTGAAAGTCTGGATGCACCCGTCATGCGCTGTGCCTCCATGGATACCCCGATTCCCTTTTCCAAAAGGCTGGAAGAGCAATACCTGGCCCAGTCCGGACTTGCAGCCATCCTACACAAACTCATTGAATATTGACCCAAGAAATAAGCAGATATGAATCTTGAAAAAATTATTTCCGTGAGCGGTCAGCCATCCTTGTTCAGGCTCGTCGCCGCCCGTGGCAACGGACTGATCCTGGAAGACCTGAGCTCCGGAAAACAAAGTTTTTTTTCCTCCCGGATCAACCAGTTTTCACCGCTGGATTCCATCGGGATCTATACCCTGGCTGACAACGTGCCACTCAAGGAGGTCTACGAGAGATTTTCATCCAGGCCGGAAGATCAACCCGTACCAAAACCCCAGGACGAGGAAGCTGCCATCAAATCTTTTTTTGAGGAAGTGATCCCCGAATACGACCGCTACAGGGTCCATATGAAGGACATGAAAAAGTGTCTGAAATGGTATCACCAGCTGGACGCCCTGGGACTCCTTAAAACAAGCGCTGAATAAGTCATGTACCTCGGCAAGAAAGTAGTCGTCGTCCTTCCTGCTTACAATGCGGAAAAAACCTTGTCCAAAACACTGGAAGAGATTCCATTTGAAATCGTAGATGAGTTGATCCTCTGCGACGATGCCAGCAGGGACGGGACTTTCGAACTTGCACAAAAATTGGGCATCCACCACGTGATCCGGCATCCTTCCAATATGGGCTATGGGGCCAATCAAAAGACCCTGTACGACAAAGCGCTGGAGATCGGTGCAGATATCGTCATCATGTTGCATCCCGACTATCAATATACGCCCAAACTCATCCCCAGCATGGTCAACATCATTGCACAGGGCCTGTTCCCCGTGGTCCTGGGCTCCAGGATCCTCGGCAAGGGCGCACTGGCCGGCGGAATGCCCTATTATAAATATCTGTTCAACAGAGTCCTTACCCTGACCCAGAATTTTCTGATCCGCTATAAACTCTCTGAATACCACACAGGCTACCGCGCCTTCGACCGCAAGGTGCTTGAGAGCATTGCCTACCGCAAAAACTCAAACGACTTTGTGTTCGACAACCAGATGCTCTCCCAGATCATCTACAAAGGATTCCACATCGCTGAGATCACCTGTCCCACCAAGTATTTTGAAGAGGCGTCCTCCATCAATTTCCGCCGCTCCCTGGTATATGGATTGGGTGTATTGCAGGTCTCGTGTACCCATCTTTTCAATAAACTCGGGTGGATGAGATCGGAAATTTATCAATAAAAAAAATCCCCGACCATTGTCGGGGATCGAATTCCTTGCGAATTCTCTGATAAATCACATTTATCAAACAAAAAAAATGAGCAAGATCCTTGACTCTGGGGAAATTTTTATTTCTTGATCTTTTACTTCCTGAATAAAACCGAATGGCCTCCGCAAATGGATTGAGATTCGCATTAATTCTGAAAAAATCCTTTTCATCTCTTCCCAAAGGACTAATCAGCCAGGATCCAGGAGTAAGGGTATATTGTTTTAGATTTACCCAGGGTTCAAAATTAAATCGGTATTGCGTTTCGTTGCGAAGGATAACTCTGGTTGAAGTCTCCTTCAGTGACTATGAATAATTATTCAGGTCCAGGTATTCACATTCAGCCAGGATCAATCCGAAATGTTCTGATCTCAAATCTCCAATCGATTATCGATTATCACAACTTCATCTACATTCACATTTCACTCTCAAGGTAAATCAATTTCGGGTCCTTGTTTTGAAGTCAGATCAATGCCTGATTTCAAGGCAGATCCAGGGATTAATTGATAATCCATTTCAGAATGTAATTACTTTTAATTATATTTGCTATTACATATGAAATGCAATTATAAGTCCCTTATTGTGTCTGATTAGGTTGAACTAATTCTCAATATTATGCAAAAAATAAGAGTAGCCATTGTCGAAGATGATGCAGACGTTCGGGAGGCCATGGCGGAGTTGCTTCCGGAGTTCGGCGACATAATTTGCGTACGCCAATATGAACGGGCTGAGGAATTTCTGAAGGAGTTTGACAACATGATGGTGGATGTAGTTATTATGGATATCAGTCTGGTTGGTGGTATGGAAGGCATACAGGCTGTGCGCCAAGCCAAACCACGCAGACATGAAGTTCAGTTCCTGATGTGCACCACCCATAATGACGTGCAGCGGACCTTTGATTCATTGTGTGCGGGTGCCACCGGCTATATTCTTAAGACTACCAAACCTGAACAGATCGCTCAGGCTGTGCGCGACATACATACCGGAGGTTCTCCCATGTCGCCTGAGATTGCCCGATTGGTAGTCAGTTCGTTCTCCGGCAAGCCGCAAAATCAATCCAAATTGGATTTACTGACAACGCGTGAACAGGAAATCGTGTATGCCCTTGCCAAAGGACTTTCCTATCAGGAAATCGCTGATACCCTTTTTATAAGTATCGAAACGGTTCGCACCTATCTTAGAAAAGTGTATGAAAAACTACAGGTCCATTCCAAAGTGGAGGCCCTTAATGTGCTTTTCCCGAGATAAATAATGACAGTATTACTTTCTTTAAATAGAAAGCCATGATCTTAATTGTCCTTATCCCAATCTTTCTGTTTTCCTTTCAGGTCCAGGCCCAGCCTTCCATTCCGCGCCAATTGGACTCCATGGAGAAACAATTGACATTGGTCACTGAACCACGCAACAAGATTGACTTACTGAACAAAATTGCTTTTGGATATTTAGTTCTTGATACCGAAAAAACATTAAAATATGCCAACGAGGCACTTGATTTGGCTAATAAAAGCAATGCGGATGGTCAAATCGGAGATGCTTACAATAACCTGGCTTGTTATTATTTTTACAAATCTGATTTAGCACAAACGGCCAAATACTATGAGCAAAGCATCTATTATTACGAAAAGGCAAAAGATAAAAAAGGTTTAGCTAACGTAACCGGCAACCTGGGTATGGTACAGTATCATGCGGGCAATTATGATAAGGCATTGCAATACTCCTTTGAGTCATTGAATGCATTTGAATCGCTCAATGATACCATCGGAATGGCCAATGAATTCACAACCATTGCAAGCATTTACATGGAACAGGGTTTGCTGGACAAGGCAGTACACTATGATTCCATGGCATTGTCTATGTATCGGGAGAAAGATGATCAGAATGGCATTGCTTTGATCCTATGCAAC
>CAYXKO010000070.1:0-8841 GCA_964465435.1 uncultured Saprospiraceae bacterium
AACTTGGGCAGTGAAGGTCCCTGAATGACTCCGTCGCGGAAGTTGTCGATGGCGGGCGCTGCTGTTCCGTCGAGGTAGGCCCAGCGGGGAGAACCGACGTGGTTGTATTGCACCTGTTTTCCTTCGCTGTTGACGAATACCATCAGACCGTTGTCCGGATTTACGCCGACCGTTGGCACTGCAAATATGGAGCCGATGGAATAACCTTCGCGCGTCATGTTCTGCACGCCGAAGATGCTGGGAACAAATACGTCCGATTTTAACTTGGTGACCTTGTTTTCAAGTGTGGCGAAATTCACATTGATGTCCCAGCTGAAGTCTTTTTGCTGGATGATGCCTGCGGACAAGCCCAACTCAATTCCTCTGTTGTACATGCTTCCTACGTTTTCGAAAATGTAGTTGCCCGGTATTCCTGCAGAGAGTGCCTGAGGGGAACGGAGTATGAGTCCGTCGATGTCGTTGTTGTAATAGCCGATCTCAAACTGGATGCGGTCGTTTAACAGTCCGATGTTAAGTCCGAGGTCCAGTTTGGTGCTGGTCTCCCACTTCAGGTCGGGGTTGGCAGCCTGTGCAAATTGCAGGGTGGGCTCGCCTCCGTAAGTGTTGGAGGTGTAGGCTGCCAGCGCAGGGAAAGCTCCGATCTCGCTGTTGCCAACGACGCCATAGCTGCCTCTGAACTTAAACTGGTTGAACACTTTGGCTCCCGGAATGCGTTCGAAGAAATCTTCCTTGGCCAGGTCCCAGGCTGCAGATCCTCCCCCGAAGTTACCAAAGCGGTTGTCGGGTGCCAGGGCAGACAATCCGTCCCGGCGGAAATTGAAGCTGAGGAAATACTTTCTGGCATAGTTGTAGTTCAGGTTGGAGAAATAGGACAGCAGGGCGTTTTCGGTCAGCACGTTTCCTATGGGTGCAATGTTGGCAAAGCCTCCCTGATAATTCTTGTAGTCGGGATCCGTGATGTTGCTGCGCTGTGCGCCCCAGGAATTGATCTCGGTAAAGATCTGCTCGTGTCCCAACAGTAACTGCAGGTTGTGCAGGTCTCCCAGCGTCTGGTTGTATTGCAGGGTGTTGGCCCAGTCCGTCCGGATGTATTTGGTATAAACATTGGTCGCCACGCCGTTGGCTGATGCGCCACCTCCGTGTATGGGATTCAGGAAGGAGTTGTTCTCAGTCAGCAGTCTGTTCAGTCCATAGCTGGTCCTGAATTTTAATTTCGGCAGGACGTCCCATTCTCCGTAAATATTGCCGATGAGGTTGTTGTTCTGAGAAGAGTTAACGTCCAGTTTCTGCACCATGGCTAGGTTGTACGCATTGATCGTACCAATGCTGGTGCTGTTGGCTCCGTAGCCCACGCTGATCTTGTTTTGGATGCTGTAGCTTCCGTCTGCATTGTACACAGGCACGTTGGGAGGCAGCACGTAGGTCATCCTGCCCAGTGGCTCGTTGGTGATGTATTCGCTGTTGTAGGAAGAAGAGCTGAGCGTATTGCTGGCGATCGCCCCGGTATTGGGACTGAGGTTGTTGCTGTTGCTGTAGGCCATGCGCGTACCGATCCTGACCACCGGCAGGATGGCATTCTCCAGATTGATGCGGGTGGTGAAGCGTTCAAAGCTGTTGTGCTTGATATAACCGTTCTGATGGGTATAGCCCATGGACAGAAAATACGTAGTGGAATTGTTGGCGCCGGCTACGGAAAAATTATGATTGGATGAAAATCCGGGACGGAATGCCACGTCGTACCAATTGGTATTGACGATGCTGGAATCCGGATTGTACATCAGTTTGTATCCCGGCGTCAGGCCTGAATTGCGCATCGCCTCGTTTTTGATCATGACGTAATCTTCTGCAGAGAGGAGCTCCGGCAGGTTAAAGGGCGTGCTGCGGCTGACCCAGTTGTCGTAGTTCATTCTGACGCGGCCTTTGCGTCCTTTTTTGGTCGTGATCACCATGACGCCATTGGCTGCCCTGGATCCATAGATGGCGGCTGAAGACGCATCCTTGAGAATGTCGATGGACTGGATGTCGGAGGGGTTGATGTCAGACAAGGGATTGTTTCCGGCCATGCCTCCGATAGAACCCACAAATACGGCGACCCCGTCCACGATCACCAGCGGAAAGATGCCGGAGGTGATCGAGTTGATGCCGCGGATGCGCATCACAGGTGTGTTGTTGAGAATATTGGAAGGCTGAAGCACGTCCACACCCGCAGCCTGTCCTCCCAGAAGCTGATCAAAGCTCGAAGCCGGACGGTTGTCCAGCTGACGGGATTGAATGGATGCAACCGCTCCGGAAAACTCACTTTTCTTCTGGGTGGTATATCCGGCGACGATCATCACCTCACCCAGTTCACTGGAAACCTCCTGCAAGCGGATAACGAGCGCCTCAGGCCGCTCCAGTTTTACGGTCTCGGTCTTGTAACCCACAAAGTTAAAGTTCAGCTCACTGGGCCAATTGTCCTGTACGAGAAGGGTGAATTCTCCCAGGGCATTGGTGAGGGCAGAAAGGTTAGTGCCACCCTGGCGGACGATCACCCCTTCCATCGGCAAACCGCTTTTGTCATCCAGGACCCTGCCGGTCAGGTTGACTTGTTGTGCGGACAACTCCGATAAAAGGGAAAAGGCGAAAAGAAAGAAAAGCAAACCGGTTTTGAGAAGGGATGGCCTGCCTGTTTTAATTTTTTCCCTGAACCCGGTTATCGGTGTCAGGATGGAATTGGGAATGGATTTCATGGCTTTGTTCTAGGATTTAGGTAAAAAGTCGTCAAATGTAGCGGGTCGCTGGTCGGAGGCTCCAATCAAAGGACCAAAACGGGTTTTTAAAGGATGGACGGGACAAAAGAAATGATGAGCGGGCATTGACGCCAATTCCGATGGCCGTGAACCGGAATGACCCGGATGCCCGTCATTATTGAAATTGTGGAAAACCCTGTGGAAAACAAAAATGAAATTTTATATTAAAAATAACTTTCATATGAAGGTTTTGATACTTTTGTGCCATAACCAGGACAAAGCGGTCCTTAATTGGATTTTCCGATTTAATACGAAGATTATCAATACTATAAATATATATCTATGCTTAAATTCAAACTAGACGAGGATTTCGTGCAATCTTATAAAAATAAAAACCCGGAGTTCGGATTCAACGGGCTGGGGATGGTGACCTATTTCCGCACCTACAGCCGGTTGAAGGAAGACGGTACCAAGGAATCCTGGTTCGAGACGGTCAGAAGGGTGGTGGAAGGAGCCTATACCATACAAAAGGAACACATTGAAACCAACGAACTGGGTTGGAACGAACACAAGGCCCAGAGATCCGCCCAGGAGATGTATCAGCGCATTTTTGACATGAAATTCCTGCCACCGGGCCGCATGCTTTGGGCCCTGGGCACCAAGGTGGTGCACGAGAAAAAGATCGGTCAGGCGCTTTTCAACTGTGCTTTTGTATCCACAGAAGAAATGGGCAAATCCCTGGATGAGGCGGTCAAGCCCTTTACCTTTATGATGGACATGAGCATGGTAGGCGTGGGCGTGGGATTTGACGTCAAGGGTGCCGATCAGATCCACATCAGCCGCCCTGCCGACATCGAGCCCAGCATTTTTGCGATACCGGATTCCAGGGAGGGCTGGGTGAAAAGTCTCGAGCTACTGCTTAACTCATACTTCAGCAGACATTTTACCGGAGAGGCTACGCGTCCCGTGCGTTTTGATTACAGTCTGATCCGGCCGGCCGGTATGCCCATCAAGGGTTTTGGAGGGATGTCCTCAGGACCCGATCCGTTGAAATACATGCACCAGCAGATATTCCAGTTCCTGGATTCCGCAGAGGGGCGGTTTGTCAGCATCACCAACATCGTGGACCTGATGAATGTGATCGGTCAGTGCGTGGTGGCCGGCAACGTCCGCAGGACCGCCCAGATCGCACTTGGGCCGGCTTCCAATGCAGAGTATAAGAAACTGAAGGATTACCAGTGGAATTCTGAAAAGCAGGATTACGAAGGCAGCATGGCCCACCGCGCGGCCTATGGCTGGACTTCCAACAACAGCATCGTGGCCCATATGGACACGGATCTTACGGAGTCCATTCAGCAGACCATCCGCAACGGCGAACCGGGTTATATTTTTATGGACAACATCCGCGCTTATTCGAGGATGTGCGATCCTGCCGATTACAAGGATGCCCGTGCGGTAGGGACCAATCCCTGCGGCGAGCAGACCCTGGAATCCTACGAATTATGCTGTCTCGTGGAAACCTTCCCCTCCAGGGCGGAATCCTTTGAAGACTACATGCGGACCCTGAAGTTTGCCTATCTGTTGGGTAAAACCGCGACCCTGGTCAACACCACCTGGTCTGAGACCAACCGCGTCCAGAAAAGAAACCGGAGGATCGGAACCTCCGTCTCGGGTATCACCAATTTCCTGGAAAACCACAGCCTGGACACCCTGAGGCAATGGCTGGACCATGGATACCGGGAGATCCAGCGCTGGGACTCCATATATTCTTCCTGGCTCTGTGTGCCCAAGAGCATCAAGACCACCAGCGTCAAACCCAGCGGTACCGTGAGCCTGCTGGCAGGGGTCAATCCGGGATGCCACTTCCCGGAATTCGAATACTACATCCGCCGGATCCGCATCGCGCATGATTCCCCGCTTCTCGAGGTTTTAAAAACTTCCGGATTTCATGCAGAACCCGACGTGGTGGATCCTTTCTCCTGGGTGGTCTCCTTTCCGATCCACAACAAGAGCAAGAATCTGGACAAGGTGAGCATTTGGGAACAGGTGGCCCTCGCGGCCTTCCTGCAGCGCTACTGGTCCGACAACCAGGTCTCATCCACAGTGACCTTTAAACCTCACGAGGCCGATCAGATCAAGCCCGTCCTGGATTTTTTCCGCTATGACCTGAAATCCATCAGCTTCCTGCCCAAGCTGGAAAAATATGCCTACGCGCAGATGCCCTATGAGGCGATCTCCAGGGAGGTATACGAGGACATGATCAGCAAAATCGCAGCGCCGCAGTTGCTCGACGACGGGGAGGATGTGTTGGGCGACCGTTTTTGCAACAACGAGACCTGTGAGGTAAAACAGTTTGAGAAAGTGAAAATGTAATTCGTTCTGACTTTACCGGAGAAACCCTGTCTGATTACCCAAAGAAAATGGTTTTCAGGCAGGGTTTTCTATTTCCAGCAGATTGGAAAAAAATCTAATCCTTCTTTTTCCGGATGGAAAGCTTGTTGCCCAGGGTGATGCTGGTTTTGTCCAGTTCTTTAAGCAGGTCCTCGATGGTCTTGTTCTCAAAGAGGTCGATGAGTTGCGGTTTGATCAGCTTGTATTGGTGGTGCATGGGGCAGGGATTCTCTTCCGAACATTCCTGAAGGCCCAGCACGCATTTGGTGATCACCGTATCCTCGTCCAGCAAGGCAAGCACCTTCATCATGGAGGTCTTTTTGGCCTCCGGCGTCATGTAAAATCCGCCATTGGGCCCCGTCACGGAGTTGATCAGCACGTTGTCCCGGGTCAGTTTCTGGAGGATCTTGGCCGTAAAGGAGCGGGGCGAGTCGATGGCCTCAGAGATGGCTCCGATCCCCAGCTTGTTTTCCACAGACCCGTACTTGGCGATAAACAAAACAGCTCTTAAGGCGTATTCAGTAGATTTAGAAAACATTATGTATTATTAAAAAATAAATTTATAAAAAAATTTGCAGGAAAATCGAATTAAGGATAAATTTGTCTTCAATTAACTAAGCATTAATTTAGAAATATGAAAAGTCTATTGTCAACAAACAAACTCCTGTTCGTGTGCCTTGCATGGGCGCTCGTTTTTATTTCGTCCTGCCGCAAAGATAGCGACGCGCCGGGTAACGATACCTTCAAACTGACGGCTGATTACAAGGCTGCCGTACCCGGTGCCTGGTACGACCTGATGCTGGAGATCGACCGTTATTCCTCAGGTTACCGGCCACCGGCCGCAGCCCGCATGATGGCCTATGTGGGATTGGCCGGTTATGAATCCGTGGTGCCCGGCATGCCGGAATACCAATCCCTCGGTTTCCAGTATCCTGCCATTGCCCTGCCTAAAATTGTCGTTGGAGAACAGTACCATTGGCCTTCTGCTGCCAATGCGGCCTATGCCACGATGTTCCGCTATTTTTATCCCCACATCAAACCTGCTGACCTCGCAAGGATCGATCAGCTGGAGGCAAAATTTGTCAACGAATTCAGCCTGGAAGAAGGCGATGACGTGATCCGCCGGTCCCGAAATTTTGGAAAGGCCGTGGCAGAGGCGATCTATCAGTACAGTTCCACAGATGTGGCAGGTCACGAGGCATTTAAAAATCCCCACCCCAGCAATTACGTACCGCCCAAAACGGGTTCCAATGGTGAAAAACTATGGCAGCCCACCTTCCCTGACTTTACACCGGGATTGTTCCCCTATTGGGGTAAGGTCCGTCCTTTTGCCATGAATGCTGCCGAATTGAGAGCCAAGCCTCCCATTCCTTACAGCGAAGACCCCACCAGTAATTTCTATCAGCAGGCGGCAGAGACCAGGTACCGGATCAAAAATGCCACATTTGAAGACCGCTGGGTAGCTGAATTCTGGAGCGATGACTTTTACGAAGTGACCTTCGAACCCGCAGCGCGCCAGATCGCCATCGCCAATCAGATCGTGGAGCTGGAAGATATCGATCTGGCAAGGGCAGTGGAATTATATGCCAAGATAGGCATGGCCATGGCCGATGCTGCGATTGCGGTATGGAATTCCAAGTACATTTACAATGTGCGTCGTCCCATTGAGTACATCCGGGATGTGATGGATCCTGCCTGGACCACTATTTTGAATCAGCCATATTCCAATGAGAAAAGCCTTACGCCACCCTTCCCCGCATATCCATCCGGCCATGCCAGTTTTGGGGGTTCCGGTGCAGCCATCCTGACGCATATTTTTGGAGACAACTACAGTTTCACCGACAATTGTCACGTGAGCCGGTTTGAGTTCATCGGTGCGCCGCGCCGCTTCAGCTCATTCTACGAAGCAGGGATTGAAAATGCCTATTCCCGCGTCCCGTTGGGCGTACACTACCGCATGGACAGCGACGAGGGCCTGAGACTGGGTTACCTGGCCGCAAAAAAGGTCATCGAATTGCCCTGGAAAAAATAGCCAGTCATAAGACCGGGTTTTCACCTTCGGCTTTATTCATATAACCCATATTCTGAAAAGGCAGGATCCCCAAACATATGAGGATCCGGGGATCCTGCCACCTTTTCGCAACCGTCCCTGGTGATCCGGGTCTCACCACGCGAAGGACTCCTTTTACCCGATTTATTTCATTCAAAAAACAATTCTACCATGGAAAATGAAAATGGTAATGGCAAATCCTTGCCCAAGAAGATCGATTACTTCATGAACACCAAAAACTGGTGGGGGCCTCTCACCTTTATTCTGATCATCAGCCTGCTGGGAGTAGGAATGATCGGCTTTCAAACCTATGTGGATGCTCCGCCCATGACGGGATTCAGGGACGACAAGGGCAACATCCTCATGGACCAGAAGACCATCGAACGGGGTCAGGAAGTCTTTCACAAGTTTGCCCTGATGGAGTATGGAAGTTATTTTGGCGATGGTGCGCAGCGAGGCCCTGACTTTACCGCAGAGGCGCTCCATCAGGTAAACCTCTCCATGCAGGAATATTACGTGAGCGAATTCAAAAAAACGAATGGACGGGATCCGGAAGCGTATGAGAAAAATCAGATCGAAGAGCAGGTCAGACAGGAACTGAAACAGAACCATTATTCCAAATCCGAAAACATTGTCCCGCTCAATGCGGCACAGACCTATGCCCTGCAAAATTTGAGAAAATACTATACGGACCTGTACATCGATCAGAACGACGGCAAAGGCTTTCCTCCCAAAAATTATATTTCCGACCGTGCACAGGTGAATGACCTCGCCTCCTTCTTCTTTTGGGGTGCGTGGGTCTGCGTTACAGAAAGACCGGGATCCAATTTCAGTTATACGCACAACTGGCCTTACGACCCCGATGCAGGCAATACGCCTACCTCTCCGGTGATTTTGTGGAGCGTCCTCGGCATGCTGGCTTTCGTGCTGATGTGCGGCATCGTATTGTATTACATCGGACAATACAACCAGTTGCCCAACAAATTTTTCAAGCCTTCACAAAGGGATCTCTTTACGGTGGATCGCGTCGCCAACTTCAAACCCACTCCTACCCAAAAGGCCACCTACAAGTATTTCTTCGTGGCCATCTTATTGTTCTTTGTGCAGGTATCCAGCGGTCTGGTCACCATCAACGATTTCATCAACTGGATGAGTTATCTCGGCATTCACATCACAGATGTGCCGGTCACCATCTCTAGGAGCTGGCATTTGATGTTGTCCCTGTACTGGATCTCCACCTGCTGGATCGCTTCGTCCATTTTCATCCTGCCGATCCTTGCCAAAAAGGAGATCCCGGGTCAACTCAGATTGGTCAACACGCTGTTCTGGATGCTATTCATCCTGGTCGCCGGCTCGCTGACCGGTATCGTCCTGGGTCCTCTGGGATTGCTGGGAGAGTGGTGGTTCTGGCTGGGACACCAGGGCTGGGAGTTCGTGGATTTTGGAAAGATCTATCAGGTCCTGCTGATGGGCATTTTTGCACTCTGGGCCGTGGTGGTCTACCGGGGATTGCGTCCTGCTTTTGTCAAGGGGGATACCTGGAGTCTGCCCAGGTGGATCATGTATTCCGTGATCGGCATTCCCTTGCTTTTCCTTTCCGGATTTGTGGCCAAGCCTGAGACCAATTTTGTGATTGCGGACTTCTGGAGGTGGATGGTGATCCACATGTGG
>CAYXKO010000071.1:0-8830 GCA_964465435.1 uncultured Saprospiraceae bacterium
CCCATGCCAGGTCTCCCGCGGAAGAAAAAACAACGGCATGAAAGTAGTGGCCATCTGTGCACAAAACAGATAAAATGCAAGTCTGGTAAATTGTGGGAAAAGCCAGAGAATTCCGATCAGGCACTCAACTATACCCAACAGTATGACAAAGCTGTCCAGACCCACCCACTGGGAGATTGTGGCTGCATAAAGTGACTTTACCAGGCCTTCGGCTGGAGATAACGCAATGACTTTAAGGAAACCGAACCAAAAGAATACGATGCTTAACGACAGGCGATTTATAAAAATGATCAGTTCGGTAGTGTCGGCAGGTGCTTTGGTGAGTTGAATGCTTAGAATTTTCATGAGTATGGCTTATTTTGAAAAGCTAAGGTAAAAGTTTAGGGACAGGGACTCTTTATTGGATTGACCAAACAGGCCAAAATCTGGATGAAATGTCCGTCCTGATACATCAATGAAGTTAAATGGCATCCAGACGCTTATCTTTGATCTGTATGTGGTTTTAATTAATTAATAATTGGGCCGGACAGAATCCGGAAGTCCCCGATCATGGAATAATCCAGTTAGTTATTGATTATCAACAATATAATAGCAAATTGCCTATCTACTATGCGTCACCTGGGCTAAAGTTTACTCCCAATCTGCTCTTAACATGGCAAGTGCGGTTCATGGTTTAGAATAAGTAAGCAGAATTAAGGATTCCATGGAGCACCAGACGCTGATCCCAGGTTTGCAGGCATAAAATGAGATTATTCTGTAATATTACAGCTCAAACAAGAACGATAAGATGAGTCAGCACAACAGGCACGATCATGTTGACTGGAAGCAGATTTTTTCATTCCATTCCATTCTTTTCACCCTGGCCGGGGTCTTACTGGCATCCATCGCATTCAAGGGATTCATGATTCCCAACAAGTTTATCGATGGGGGCATGACCGGCCTTTCGATCGTTTTGCACGAAATTTTTCATCTTAACATCAGTTTACTTCTGATACTGCTCAATCTGCCTTTTGTTTACATTGGGTATCGCAAGATTGGAAAAACATTCGCCATACAAACCAGCCTGGCCATTGTTCTACTGGCACTGATCATACAGTTTTTGGAATTGGAGCCCATTACACATGACAAGGTACTGATTGCCGTTTTTGGAGGCTTCCTCATCGGGCTTGGAATAGGCCTGGTGATCAAAGGCGGAGGAGTCATTGACGGGGTGGAGGTGATCGCTGACTACACCAACAAGAAGGTAGGTTTTACGACCAGCGAGATTGTCATGCTTTTTAATTCCGGCACCATTTTGGCGGTGGCCTATTTTTTTGGTTGGGAGGCGGGCATGTACAGCATACTGACCTATTTTACAGCCATGAAAACCTCAGATTACGTCGTGGATGGATTTGAGGAATACACCGCGCTGACAGTGATCAGTGGCCGTTTTGAGGAGATTAAATCTGTTATCGTTAATGATTTTGGAAAGGCCATTACGGTTTACAATGGACAGCGGGGATATCTTCCGGGAAGTTTTGAGGTGAAGCACGACACACAGATCATCATGACCATTGTCACCCGCATCGAGATTCACCAGATCAAAAATGCCATTTATCAAACGGATCCGTTTGCTTTTATCTACATATCCAGTATCAAGGAAGTGTCAGGAGGACTTGTCAAGAAAAAAAGAAAACACTGATCGCATCGAATTTAGAAAGCAAGGAATCGCATTAGAATGTTTGGATGAACACGTACTTCATGATTTTTATCTGCAGATAACTTTCAAATGCACTCCGTAAAAAAACTAAAATCATTCATCATCAGGAAGCTGACCGAGGAGCTGTCTGAGGATTTAAGTTATCATGGGGTACATCATACGATACACGTGCTGGAGGTATGTGACCAGTACATCAGACGATATGGCCTAAGAGGCCGGGAGGCATTTCTGATCAGGACTGCGGCGCTGATGCACGACGTAGGGATAGCCACCACCTACTCAAATCACGAAGAGGCATCGGTCCGGTTTGCCCGGGATTTTCTGCCAACCTGGGGATACTCAAAATCTGATCTGGAAAAAGTAGAGGATATGATCATGGCAACCCGTATTCCCCAGAATCCGACGAATTTACCGGCGATGATCCTTTGTGACGCAGACCTGGATTATCTGGGGACCAGTCAGTTCTTTTCAATAGGGAACACATTGTTCAAGGAACTACAGGCGTACGGTGTTGTGCGCAATGAGGAGGAATGGGACAGATTACAGGTGAGGTTTTTGAAAAATCATCAGTTTCATACCCCGTTTGCCCAAAAAAATCGCGAACCTGTGAAAAGAAAGTATCTTGGGATGATCCTGGAGAAATGGCGATGGAGCATCAGCGAATTTGACTAATCGTTTTATTACCTGACAACCTAGTAAATTATGAAGATAAATGTCCTGCCGTATTTTATTGCCTTCGTTCTGCCCCACTCATATATTTCGGGTCAAAGCACTCTTCCCAATGGTTCCCTGGAACAATGGAAAAGGTCCGCAAACAACCGGTATGATGAACCTTCTGACGGAGTGTGGGCTACACCAAACAGGGCTTTGGATTTTGCTCTTCCCGGAAATATTCCTGTGGCGCCTGTTCAAAAAGTGGAGGATGCCCAGGATGGACAGTGGGCTGCACTATTGCACACTTCCCAAATATTCGGAATACTGATGCCGGGTACGCTCTTCACCGGAAAATTCAACCTTTCTGTCAGCAATCCTGATCCGGTTGCAGCCATTCAACTCGGCACTCCCTTCACATTTCGTCCCTCAAGATTTCATGGTTACTTTAAGTACAAGCCCGTTTTGGGAGATTCCTGTCTCATGTATGCCCTTTTGACGCGTTACAATGCCCTGACAGCTACCACTGATACCATTGGCATTGCAGAGCAAACCGTAACCCGGGAAGTTCCGGAATATACAGCTTTCGACCTTCCTTTCGATTACCGGAGCGCAGACCTGCCGGATTCCATCAGGGTGGTCTTCACTTCCAGCGCCAATGGGAACAATCTGAAGGGACAACCCGGTAGCAGGATGTGGGTGGACAATGTTGCATTGCTTGCTCCCAATGGCACAAAAAAATTATTGATGCCCGAGGTCGGAATCCATTGGGGACCCAATCCAACTTCCAATGCCATTTCGTTTATTTCAGACCAGGATCTGAAGGATGCAGTCATCCGCATGCACAATGTGGACGGTCAATTGGTATCGACCAAAAAGATTCCTTTGTTTCGTTCCGGTATTCTTGACCTGAGCAATTTGTTGCCTGGAAAATACTACATGAGCATCTACGAGGAAAACAGACTTGTGCTTTCTGAATGGATAGAAATATTCTGATGTTACCATGAGGGAATTTCTGTGCATTTTGATTTTTGATCTCATGCTTTTCGCGGCAAACGGTCAGAAACTTGAGTACCGTATTTTCAGTGGAATAAGTCTGGGCGCACCTATACCGGACAGGATCCAGGAGGACTCCAAAGGATGGCCCGGAATCATGCCTCAACTGGGATTGTTTATACAATCTCAAAGTGCAGGCCGCCTGCAGTTCAGCGCAGGATTAATGCTAACGCCAAAATTTGCCAGGTTTTCGTCTTCTTTTGAAGATGTGATTTTGGAAGAAAGAGTTATTTGGATTGGCGGTATCCCGGTCGATACCGCGCTGATCGAAACTTTTTTCTCCGGAAGGGCAAAAGGGTCCTTTCAAAGCATTTACCTGGAGCTTCCGGTCAGAATGGAATTTAAATGTAGGAAATGGCAATGGGGTGCGGGTTTTTTTGTTGCGCCATTGCTGTATGCATCCAATCAGGTTGTCGCGAAAGGAGTGGTTGGATTTTCTGTTCCACCTGATTCTACGACCAGAAGTATGGACCATGCCCAATTAATCCGAAGATGGGATTATGGCGTTTCATTGGCAACCCAATACCGCTTGAACAGAATGGCAAATATCCATCTTCAGTTTCAGGGTAGTCTGCCGCACATTTACAAGACCCATGTGCCAGGTTTGGAAGGCAAACTTAGGAACAGGTATTTATCACTTGGCGTGAGTTGGAAGCTTCATCAAAGCCGCCCTTAAGGGTAATCTTTATACTTGCCGTTTGCAGTCTGGATCGGAGGCAGAAATGCTTCCTATTGCACACCAATGGCCGGAATTCTTTGCTTATATGCTTCGAGGCCGCAATTCAGAAATTTGTCGTAATCCTCAACTCCTTCTTTGTATCCACGCGGTTTGGCCAGGACCATTTCGTCTGGGGTGACCATCACGTACAGGGGTTGGGAATTTTGATTGAAATTGACAATCTGAAAATCCGCCCATTTATTGCCAACATTCCTTATCGGACTTTTGGTGATCGCAGACACCAGTTGCGAGTCCAGGGGGGCGCGGTCATCCACATATAAGGATACCAGCACGAAATCATCATTCAGTTTTTTTCTGATCTTGTCCTGCACCCAGATATGTTCTTCGGTCTTTCTGCAATTGACGCAACCGTAGCCCGTAAAGTCGATCAGCAGGGGTTTTCCGGTCTCTCTGGCATAGGCCAGTCCCTCCCTATAGTCTTTGAAGCAGTTGATATTATTTGCGCATTTGCTAAATGAGGGATATCTGCTCTTTATGCTCTCGTCCAGTTGAGCCTCGGGTAAAAAATAATTATAGGTGGCCGGAGGTGCCAGTCCGCTCATTAATTTCAGGGAATTATACGAATTATACTCAGGTATATACCGGAAGCCGGTGGCCAGATAAATGGTTAAGGCAAGAGCTCCCAAGGCAAAGGACCATCGAATGCCGGATAATTTTTTCACCGGACTGTCGTGAGGGAAGCGAAGATAACCAAAGAGATAAAGGGTCATCAGGCCAAAAATGATCACCCAAAGACCCATGAACACCTCGTAACCCAGAATACCCCAATGTTTGGTCATGTCTGCCACCGAAAGAAATTTGAGGGCCAGGGCAAGTTCCAAAAATCCCAATACCACCTTGACATTGGACATCCAGGAACCCGACTTGGGCAGGCTATTCAGCCAGGCAGGAAATGCAGCAAATAAACCAAAGGGCAGGGCAAGGGCCAGGGAAAAGCCAAACATCACGATGGCAGGTCCGGTAGCCGATTTGGCAGATTCAACGATGGCTGAGCCTATGATCGGACCGGTGCAGGAAAAGGAGACGATCGCGAGCGTGAATGCCATGAAAAAGGTACCAACCAATCCTCCCTTGTCCGCCATGGAATCCGTTTTGTTGGACCAGCTGGCCGGAAGGGTGATTTCAAAATAACCGAAAAATGAAAAGGCAAAAACCACGAAGATCAGAAAAAATAAAACGTTGGCGATCCAGTTGGTGGAGAGCTCGTTTAATGCTGTGGCGCCAAAAACCGCAGTGATCAGCAGACCTATGGCAACATAGATCACAATGATGCTGAAACCATATAAGAGTCCATTGCGCACCCCGGATTTCCGATCTTTACTTCCTTTGGTAAAATAGGAAACCGTCAAGGGTATCATGGGGAATACGCAGGGCGTAAGCAGCGCCAAAAGTCCACCTAAAAATCCAAAGAGGAAGGTCCAGAAGTGATTCGATCCCTTGACCAACTCTTCTCCACAGTTGCCAATTGGACTTTGTAGCGTTTGGACGATGGATGGAATGGTCTGGTCTATTCCGCCTACTCCTCCGGCAGGAAGACTGACCGAACTGCCCTTGTCGCCTTCCAGAATGATCGTTGCCTGGTCCGGGAAAATTTCAAAGGCCAGGCTTTTGGGAGGTAAGCACTTGGATGCATCACAGGTCTGGTAAGTAAAAAAGCCGGTGATCTTGGTCTTGGTGTCCGTCAGATCAAGGTCCTGACTGAAACTTACCTTCTCTTTGTATTTGGTCAGTTCCATTTCGAAAATATCGTCAAAGCCCTTGATCTTGTGATCACTTGTCTCCACGATATTTCCCGAGGTCTTGTATCCGGTCGCGGGATCCCAGTCGATGGAACTCGGAATGGGGCCATCTTCCGGTATGTGGTTTGAATAGATGTACCAACCCTTATCGATTACGGCATCAAATACGACCTGCAGTTTGGTGTCCGATAGTTTATTGATCCTGGCTTTCACTTTTACGGGATCGTACATTCCATCCTGTGCAGGGGCCGCTTCAGCTCCTGCGGATGGCAATCCTCCAGAACCGACCGATGCTGCAGAGCCGGACAAAGAAAAACTGAAACTTTTTGGGGTGGGGGGAATGCATTTTTCGGAATCACAGCACATGTAGTAGATTTCGGCCTCGATGACTTTGGATGCATCGCTTACTTTTACTTTCTGGACAAAATCCACTGTATTGTAGTATTTGATCACGACCAGGTTATCAAACAGGGGTTCCGGGCCTTCTTTCTTCTGTCCCAGCTCGCGGGATTCACCGACCAGGCTGAAATGGTTGCCTGGCTTAAAACTTAGTTCGGTCGGGGAAGCTGCATTGGGATCTGATTTCTGGCTGTATATGGCCCATCCTTTCTCCAAATTGGCTCTGAGGACAAGCTCGTACTCCTGATTTCCGAGGTCTTTAACTTCTGTGGTCCATTTTACCGGGTCCAGCAACTGGGCATTTAAAAGAAACGGAAGAAACAGAGCCGGCAAGGTTTTCAGAAAATGGGACATGGTCTTTGTCATTTAATTCACAAAATAAACGAGGTTCGGGCAAATGGTTTTCATGCACCCTTTCTTTTAACTACTTTTTAACCCTTTGCCAATCAGGCAATTAATGCATAATTCTCCTTCATCCAGCTGAACAGACTTTCCAACAGGTATCTTCCGTCGGTATTTCCCAGAGCTGATTCAGCAGCCCTCTCCGGGTGAGGCATCATCCCGCAAACATTCCTTTTTTCATTGCAGACACCTGCTATGTTGAGGCAGGAGCCGTTGACATTGGAAGCATCATTGACAGTCCCGTCGGCATTGCAATATTGAAAAAGGATCTGTTCCTCCGATTGCAGCCTGCGGAGTGTTTCGTCATCTGCATAAAATCTTCCCTCGGCATGTGCGATGGGGATCCGGTAGGCTTTATGAATATCAAGGTCGTAAGTAAGTGGCGTGTTGTTGGTGAAAGGTTTGAGGTAGACGTCCTGACACATAAACAGCTGGTTCTTATTAAGCAGAAGTTGACCGGGCAGGAGCCCTGACTCACACAAAATCTGAAAGCCATTGCAGATTCCGATCACCATACCTCCCTCGTTCGCAAAGCGGATCACCTCATTCATGATGGGAGAAAACCTTGCGATCGCTCCGCACCTGAGATAGTCTCCGTAAGAAAATCCTCCTGGCAAAACAATGCAGTCACCCGGGTTGATGCCGTCCAGTTTGGTCTCCTTGTGCCATATTTTTTTGACCTTATGCCCAAAAACATCCCCAAGCACATAGAGCATGTCGTCATCGCAATTGGAACCCGGGAAAGTGATTACACCAAAATTCATGATTTACCAGTTTTGAATTTGCAAAAATAGGGCAGCCAGGGCAAATATCAGGTGAAGGGTCTCAGAAACAAGCGGATTTTTTATCCTGGTCAACAGCAGAGACAAAAGCACACAGGAAGGAGTGATCCAGAAAACAAGGTGGGACAGATTTTCGACCCTCATAAAAAATATGCTGAGCAGACAGTTGAATCCAAGCCAGAACATCAGGTCGTAATACTTCTGTACGATCACACTCTTCTTGATCCTGAATGAGTTGTATTGAATAAGGGAGAGGCTGAACAAGAGAAAAATCACCACCCCGGAGATCCAGCCCTTGTAATTGGAGCTGAAATTAAGAATGTAGGGGCTCAAATAAGCCTTGATCTGGACCTGATAGAACTCTGATTCTTGCCCGTTGTAATAAATCCAGGCAAAAACCAGAAACCATACATTGAAAAAACCGGCCAGTATCTGGAGAAACTCCCTAAAAACAAATCCCCTCAAAAGGATCAGTGCCATCACCCCGGAAAACAAGAACCACAGGGAAGGCAGATACAGGAGTGAGGCCAGTCCGGTCAAGAAGCCAAAATTGAACAGATTAAGGCCCACTTGTTTTTTGATGTAGATATTCATGACCTGTGCCAGACCGGGGATCAGCAAAAGGTTGGCAAGCATGGCAGGGCTTGCCCCCGCTGTCATGGGATGCATGGAACTCAAGATGATAAAAACAAGGCCCGGAAAAAGCTGCCCATCGGGGTTTAGCTTGAATTTATTGACCAACATGCTGATCAGGATGGCCTGTGCGCTGATCAGAAGTAAAGACCAGGTGAAGTGGTAATCACCCTGCATCCCAATCCATACTGCCAGTTTATTGTATACCCAGTCTTTGTCGTTTACCGGCACCTTGGAATACCGGAACCAGAGACCCAAATGCAGGATAAAGGCATAAGGAATAAGCAGTACAACGTTGAAAATGAGGTATTTTCGGAAAAGTTGGAGCACAACTCCTGATTTGACTGCAAGGTACGATTTTCCACCGAATTGGCTGTTTTGACCCATTCTGGAGGATACAACCGACGGTTTAAGCTATCTTTGCCTCCCGGATGATTTTCAACACGCTCGACGAAATTAAAGGCCCTGTCAGTCAGGAACTAATACGATTCGACAAACATTTCCGCGAGGCCATCGCCAGCAGGGTGTCTCTGCTCGACAAAATAAGCTACTATATAGTAAAAACGAAAGGCAAGCAATTCAGGCCCATCATCACCTTGCTATCGGCCAAAACGCTTGGAGAGGTCAATGACAATACCCTGACAGCTGCCACCATGGTCGAACTGCTTCATACAGACACACTGGTACACGATGACGTGGTAGACGATTCCGATCAGCGACGCGGCTTCTT
>CAYXKO010000072.1:0-8796 GCA_964465435.1 uncultured Saprospiraceae bacterium
GTCTCCGTCCGCCGCCAGGGTGATGTTGCCGGACAATGCAGCACCGGTCAATATCTGGGGCGTATAGGACCATACCTCCTGAAACCCTGATCCCTGATCCTCGTAGGCATACAGTTTTCCACCGTCCCTCCAGAAATAAATTCTGCCTCCGGGTCCCAATGTGATCGGATTTTCCTGATCTCCGTCCCCGGGAATCGGCGCTGAGGAATACAGGGTTTTTCCGGACTGAACATCGATGGCTGTAAGGACTATGGGAATGGTAATGCCTCCGGTGATGCGGTAAACCTTGCTTTCATGGGCAGCCAGGGCGGCATTGGGCGTGATGGCTATCAGGGTATTATTGGACCAGACCAGACGACCGGTGTATTTGTCCAGTCTCACCGTAAACCGGCCATCCTCTGACCTTCCGGCCAGGATGGGATCGCCATTACAGGCGAAGACGCAACCGGGATAGGCCCCAAAGGTGGTGGACCGGATGGGTGCCTTCCAGAATATCTTCCCGTCCTCCGGTGATAGGGCATATATTTCCCCGGATGAATAATCGTTTACGTAGACCGCATCCTCTGTAAAACCAAGGCAGTACAGGATTGCAGTATTGGAAATAAAAGGGGAGGTCCAGATCAGCGCTCCCGTCTGAAGGTTTCGGCACTCCACGGACCCCCGATATGGGCTGAAGGTGATTCGGGAGCTTACAAATCGGTCTCCGAAGGTATAGACGGCGTTGCTCAGGGTTGTTTGAAGCGGACTGTTTACGGACCACAGGGGAAGCTGAACAGATGAGGGGCCTGTTATCTTACTTCTTCCGTCGCGCAAATTTCCTCCTCCGAAAGTGGACCAGTTTTGGGCATGGCACAACTGGCAAATCAGGAGCAGGGCAAATGTGAAGATCGATTTAGTTGTCACTTTGGGTTAATTTTAAATCCAAATGTAGCAAATGAAACAGCTTACAGGACCCGATCAGACCGGATATTCTGCTTAAATCCATAAGTACGTTTAAACCTTTCTGGCTTTTACCTGTCAAAGGAATACTAGTTTCATTAAGAAAATAAAATCTGAACGATATGAAAATTTCATTTTTGGTTTATCCCGCTCTGTCAGTCATGCTTTTATTTACCGCCTGTCGCAGGGATGATGAGGTCGCTGATGCGATCAGCCTGATGGCCGAACAAGTCGCCAATTTCGACGACCTGATGGAAAATGCAGAGACCCTGGCCGACGAATATTTTGAAGAATTTTCAGGCCGGACCAATTGCCCGGTGGTGAGTGCCGATCAACCCCGCGGCGTATTTCCGGTCAAAGTGACATTGGATTTTGGCAGCACGGGTTGCAGGGGAATCGATGGCAGAGTCCGTTCGGGTAAAATTCACATCTATCGCACAGACAGTGTCTTTAAGACAAACTCCGTTCGCATCGTGACCCTGGAAAATTACAAGGTCGAAGGCATTTCCGTGAAAGGCACGCGTACCTGGGTAAACCTGGGCACAGACAGCCTGGGAAGGCCCCGCTTTGGTGTGAATACAACAGATGGAGAGCTGGTGTTTAGGGATGGCAGCAACATCACTTTCAGTGGAAATCATCTGGTCAGTTTTCTGGAGGGCTATGACAATTATGTTTTGGCAGACAATGTATTTTCGATCACCGGTGAGGCCAGTGGCTCTACCCGAAATGGCACCCAGTGGAACAGCCAAATCATCTCACCTCTGATTCGCAAATTCAATTGTCGCTGGCTCACCGGGGGTATTCGCAAAATCGAAATCAACAATAATTCGTACTTCATTGATTTTGGAAATGGGGAATGCGACAGAAGGGCCTTGCTCACCCTACCCAATGGAAATATCAGGGTGGTCTGGCTCAGGCCTTAAGCAGACCCGGATCTGCTCTCTGGTCTTGACGGTATTCAGATCGAAAACAAATGTCTGGAATTCCGCTTCAAACCAGATCCCCTTTATTTTGTTGAAAGTATTGATACTTGATTCCAGGCTAATCTGCCTGATTATTCCTTACATTCATAGCGCTCCCAAATACTTTTTTTGAATTCCTAAACCGGGTTTTCCCTCTTGCCGGATTGCTGTCTTGAAGTTCTCATGAAAAGACAGCAGTGACGGGAATCCTGTTGATTGATTGGATACAGGATCGAAACTTAAATTGAAAAAAGATATATGGGAAATTATGTCGTAGCAGGAGCAGGAAGGGGAATAGGTCTGAGTATAACCAGGAGACTCAAAACCGAGCATCAGGTCTATTCCCTTTCCCGTCATCTGACTCCTGAACTGGAAGAGCTGAATACGGAATTCATCCAAATGGATGTGGTCCGCGATTCCCTGGATGCCCTGGATCGCTTGCCTGAAACGATCGATGGACTCGTCTATTGTCCCGGTTCCATTGTATTGAAACCTTTCAACAGGCTCAGCATCGCTGACTTTGAATCCGATTTCCAACAAAACGTCCTGGGAGCTGTGCGTCTCATCCAAAAATTGCTTCCTGCCTTGAAAAAATCAGGTTCTGCAAGCATAATCCTGTTCAGTACCGTAGCGGTCAGGTTGGGAATGCCCTTTCATGCTTCGATCGCCAGTGCCAAAGGGGCCGTGGAAGGTCTGACCCGGAGCCTGGCCGCCGAGCTGGCAGGGTCCAACATTCGCGTCAACGCGATCGCTCCCAGTCTGACAGACACTCCCCTGGCAGCCAACCTTCTCAACAGTCCCGAGAAAAGGGAAAATGCAGCCAAAAGGCATCCTCTGCAAAAAGTGGGAGACCCCGAGGAGATTGCTGCGCTCGCCGGATTCATGTTATCCAAAGAGAGCGGCTGGATGACCGGACAGGTCATTGGTCTGGATGGCGGATTGGGAAGTACGAAGGTATGATGAGATACTGGTACCCAATTTAAGAGGGTTTTAATTATTAGGTCGTATAAAATATAAATTTAGACTCGTCTAAACTTTTTTAGAAACCGGGCGTTTTCTGTTTATGCGGTTAACCGTCCTGGTTTCAATCCTCCTCCTTATATACCCCGGCGCAGGGCCTCGGGCACAATCCCGTTCGGGTCAGCTGAGTTGCCGCGTAAGCGACGATTCCGGTCCTTTGGAGTTTGCCGTCCTGAGTCTGGAAGAACTGCAGCTTCAGACCCTGACGGACAGTGCGGGCCTGGCTTCTTTCACGGGCATCAGACCAGGCCAATACAAGCTTACGGTCTCTTTTTTGGGCTTTCTGCAACAGTCGCGGCAGATCAGCATCGGCGCCCATCAAAAACTGCAGCTGGATTTTAAGCTCGAGAGCATGCAACTGGACGAGGTCGTCGTGACCGGAACCCTGAGGGAAATCAAAAGATCAGAAAGCCCTATTCCGCTGCAGGTCATTAGCTCGAAACTGTTTCTGAAAAATCCCTCTCCCAATTTATTTGAATCCTTGTCCCTGATCAATGGCTTGCAGCCTGTGCTAAACTGCAACGTATGCAATACGGGCGACATCCGGATCAACGGGATGGAAGGCATCTATACTCAGATCCTGATCGACGGCATGCCGCTGGTCAGTGGGCTGGGCGGGGTCTATGGACTGATGGGCATCCCCAACAGCATGATCGAAAGAATTGAGGTGGTCAAAGGTCCCGCCGGGTCCCTCTATGGTGCAGAGGCGATGGCCGGCCAGATCAATGTCATCACCCGCCGGCCTGACCGGGCCCCTGCCTTTTCCGCAGAATACTTTACCAGCTCGTGGGCCGAAAACCAGTTTGATCTGGGCGTCCGGCAGAGCATTTCCAAAAGATTGAAAATGCTTATGGGCATCCATGGCTACTGGTATGACAAACCCATAGACCACAATGAAGATGGATTCACGGATGCCGCTCTTCAAAAGAGAATTTCCGTTTTTCAGAAATGGCATTTGCAGCGTCCTGAAGACCGGGAAGCTTCCTTTGCTGCCAGGTTTGTGTATGAGGACCGCTGGGGAGGACAATTGAATTGGAAACCGATCCACAGGGGCAAGGACGAGGTGTATGGCGAAAGCATCTACACGGGCAGACTGGAGCTGCTGAGCAGATACCAGTTTCCGACGAGGACTCCTGTTTTTTTTCAATCCTCCTATGTCCTGCACAAGCAGGACTCCTACTACGGGAATGTGCCTTACGATGCCATGCAGCAGACAGGATTCCTGCAGGCTTATGCGGACAAGGCTTTTGGGCCTCACAAGTTCCTGGGGGGCCTGGCTCTGCGCATCAACCAATACGACGACAACAGTCCGGCTACCATCAGGCCCGAACTGAGTCTGCTTCCCGGCGTGTTTGTGCAAAACGAGTGGGGACTGAAAAAACACAACCAGCTGCTGACAGGTCTCAGGCTGGATTGGCATCGGCATCATGGTCTGGTCTGGTCTCCGAGGATCGCCTGGCACCAGCATCTGGGTCCATTTCAGAGCCTGAGACTAAGCGGAGGCAGCGGGTTTCGCGTGGTCAGCCTGTTTACGGAAGACCATGCTGCCCTGAGTGGTGCGCGCGAGGTGGTGATTGAAGAGACCCTGCGCCCGGAAAGATCCTGGAGTGGCAATTTGAATTACAACCTGCGGATCAACCGGGAGAAATATTTCCTGGAAATTGATGCAACGGCCTTTTGGACTCAGTTTTCCAACCGCATCATTCCTGACTACGACCGCGATCCGCAAAAGATCATTTACTCCAACCTGGATGGCCGTGCCATAAGCCGCGGGGTCAGCCTGCAACTGGATTATTCAAATGGCATGCCGCTCAAGATCAATGCCGGCATCAGCTGGATGCAGGTTTTTCAAGACCTGTCCGACGGCAGCAGGATCAGACAGATCCGCGCGCCGGAGTGGTCGGGAACCCTGACAGCCTCCTACACCCACCCCGGCAGCAGGATCGCCATCGACCTTACGGGAAATTGGTTTGGACCCCAGCGGCTCCCTGTGGTGCCCCATGACTTCCGGCCGGAGTATTCACCCTGGTTTGCCATTTTAAATCTCCAGGTCTCCAAAAAATTCTCCCGTAAATGGGAGCTGTTTGCCGGTGTGAAAAATTTACTGGACTTTGTACCAAAGGATCCCATATTGCGACCCTTTGACCCCTTTGACCGAAATGCAGACGACCCGGTCTCCAATCCATTTGGATATCGCTTTGATCCAAGCTATAATTACGGCTCCATGCAAGGCATCCGTAACTACCTGGGATTTCGTTTTAAGATCGGGGGTTGACATCGGTAAAATTCCCAAACCGGTTTTCTGATTTCCGCACAAGTCTCTTTTTCTGAACTAATTTTGATGGATGAAATCAAAATGGTTTTGCTTCTTCTTGCTGTGTTTTCAAACTGTATATTCTCAGAAACCCATTGCCATTGGAATCAGCGCCTCTCTGGGCGATGGCATGATTTGGAAAAAGCAACTCGATGGCGATGCTTCCTATGAGCTCAACCGGATCCTCGGAGTGGACGCATCCCTCACAATCCACCCGCAGCAACGGATTGGATTTGAATCCGGATTGGGATATTCTACCGGGACCCTGGTGATCCGCTCAAACCTGCCACCCGATGTGCCCGCAGTAAAAAATGTCAGTCGTTTTCACATGATCCGAATCCCTGCCCTGATAAGGACCCGGATGAATCCATATTTCTACGCTTCCGGCGGTTTGCTGTTAAATCTGGATCTGAGTGAAAAGACCACCGTGCAGGATCAGTCCGGATTGGGAGCAGCCATTCAGCTGTCCGCGGAAATGGCGGTCTCCAAATATTTTCGTCTGAGGCTGATCCCCTATGTCCATTGGAACGGACTCATCCTGCTTGACCGCGAAGGTAACTATCCGGAAAGAGTGGTGGACCTGGGCGTCAAACTGGGATTTCAATTTGCAAACTGAATCCATCATCCCGCCCAGCCCTCGCGGTCCAGACTTCTGAAGTGAATGGCCTCCGCCAGATGCTCGATCCTGATCTCCTCGCTGGCATCGAGGTCTGCGATCGTCCTGGATACTTTCAATATGCGGTCATACGCCCGGGCGGAAAGCTGTAGGCGCTGCATGGCCGTTTTGAGCAAAGTATTGCCCGCCTGACTGATCTTACAGATATCATGGACCATCGAAGTGCTCATCATGGCATTGGCGTGCACCTCCGGGATGTCCCTGTATCTGTGATCCTGCATTTCCCTGGCACGGATCACCCGTTCGCGGATACTGGATGAGTCCTCAGCGCTTTTGGGCATGTCCATCAGTTCAGCGGATGAAACGGGTGTCACTTCCACGTGCAGGTCAATTCTATCCAACAGAGGACCGCTGATCCTCGACAAATATTTTTTAACCACGCCCGGACCACAGACGCATTCCTTTTCGGGGTGGTTGTAAAATCCACAGGGACATGGGTTCATGGACGCGATCAGCATGAAGCTGGCCGGATAGTCGATGCTCACTTTGGCCCTGCTGATGGTGACCTTGCGCTCCTCCATGGGCTGGCGCAACACTTCCAATACGGTGCGCTTGAATTCCGGCAATTCATCCAGAAAAAGTACTCCATTGTGGGCAAGCGAGATCTCGCCGGGAGAGGGATGGCTGCCGCCCCCCACCAGGGCCACGTCGCTGATGGTATGGTGCGGAGCCCGAAACGGGCGTATGGAGACCAGGCCCGATCTTCCGGGAAGGATGCCTGCCACTGAGTGGATCTTGGTGGTCTCCAGGGCCTCGTGCAAGCTCAGGGGCGGCAGAATGGTGGGAATCCTGTGCGCGAGCATGGTCTTTCCGGCACCGGGAGGTCCGATCAGGATCGCGTTGTGTCCTCCGGCAGCCGCTATTTCCAGCGCCCGCTTGATGTTTTGTTGTCCCTTGACGTCTGAAAAATCCTTTTGATACTGGGTCTGCTGATAGGCAAATTCCTCCCGGGTGTCGACGACCAGGGGTTCAATGTTTCGGGTACCATGAATGAATTCCACGGCTTGGGTCAGATTGGACACCCCGATCACGTCGAGCTGGTTGACGATCGCCGCCTCGCGGGCATTGTCCTCCGGAAGGATAATCCCCTGATACTTTTCCTTGCGGGCCTGAATGGCTATGGGCAGTACCCCCTTGATGGGACGCAGCCCGCCATCCAGCGACAGCTCGCCCAGGATCAAGTACTTAGACAGTTTCTCTCCGTCGATTTGTTTGGTGGCGGCCAGGATGGCCAGGGCGATAGGCAGATCATAGGCGGAGCCTTCCTTGCGCAGATCCGCAGGAGCGAGATTGACCACAAGCTTTAGCCTGGGTAGCTGATAGCCGATGTTCTTGATGGCAGCCTCTATGCGCTGGTAGCCTTCCTTCACGGCATTGTCAGGCAGCCCGACCATGAAGTAGTTGATTTTTCCGGCGGCCACGGTGCCGCCTGCATTTACTTCCACGGTGATGGTGCGTGCATCCACCCCGTGCACCGCAGCGGAATAGGATTTATAGAGCATTTCTCAAATTTTGACAAAAATAAGGAATGCGGGAAAATGGATGGGAAGAATGGCGATGTTGATGACTTAGGCTTAGGCTTAGGCTTAGGCTTAGGCTTAGGCAATTTAAATTGAACTTCCAGACAGATCACCCTTCTGTACAATCCCCTCCTCTACAAATTTTTATTCTAAAATATAGCAAAATCAAGCAATCAAAATTATATTTGCCTGACAAGCACTGTACACACCATGAAATCCACTACAGAACCCTACCTACCGGAGTATGAAGGCCTGCATTTGTTCCGGATTAGGATATCAAAAGGCAAAAAGATCCTGGCGATCCTCCGGGACTATTTCAAAACCTACAAGCCCATGGAATATCTACCCGAGGACCAAACTCCCCGCAATCCACACGGTGAAAGGAGTTTGCAACAGGTATTCAAGCAGGCTGTTGCAAAAGCATGGATTAAAATACCTGCCACCCTACAATGGCTCAAAAATAGTGGAGTTTACCCCGCGATTCGCGGGGCTACCCATTTATTGGAATCAGGAACGGATTTACGTTATATCCAAGTACTTTTAGGACACAAACACAGCAAAACAACTGAAATTTACACCCATGTCAGCACAAAGAGCATCCAAAAAATAAAAAGTCCGTTTGATGACCTATAAGATCTATTTATTCAGGAAGTGCACGGATATTATATGCTACCAAAGTTGCACATTATATCCTATATGTTGGAGTATAAGTGCAACTTAGTTGCTCCAATAAGCAAGTTATGTGGCATTTTAAGACGACACTTGAGCAGACAATGAAACTATTTAAACTTACATACATTTTTGGACTCATTTGGTTGACAAGTTGTAGCGACCAACCGACTAAGCTTTCGGGGAAGACAGAAACGATTGAAGTTTCATACATAAATTGGGCATGCGACTGTCCAGACTTCATTGACAGGAAATACTACAAGGACAATCCTGAATATGAAGCGAAAGAGGAAGATTGCATTTTCATTGAGCCTTCAAATAATGACAAGATAATTCCTAAAGAATATTACGACAAAGGACACTTTGAATACTATTTAAAACTTAGTGGACAGTTTTATGAAGACAAAGGAGTTCCTAACTCATACGACCAGAAAACACAAGAAAGACCGGAAAAAGCAAGAGTCTTTAAGTATGACAATTTTGAATTGGTTAGATGGAAATGACTATAAAGGAAAAACGCCACATAACACGGGTTTTGCGTCAGGCGGGCTGACGTGCAAACTTTAAGCTTTGTGCTTCTAATGAACTTTAGTAATAAATTGAAACTTTGTGCTCCGAAACCCGCCCGAACGCAAAGCCCGAAAACGTTGAACAAGCCCTCACAAGATAATCGTAAAGTAGGGCATCTCAGCATAT
>CAYXKO010000073.1:0-8784 GCA_964465435.1 uncultured Saprospiraceae bacterium
CCTTTGGGCGGGTAGTCGGAGTTGGCGACAAGCGTGCGGATGGGTGTTCGCTTGCTGCTGCGAAAAGATTCTGCTGAAAGGGCCTGGTTGTTCCGGTCCGTATATTCTGCCAGGTAATCGGTCGGATTGTTCTCCCGGTAATACAGGTAGTCCATATCAAAGCTGATCACATCGCCGGCATTGATCTGATGCTGGACATAGGCGTTTGCCGCTCCGTGCAGCCAGGTGCTTCGCAGATCGGTCTCCAGGTCCAGAAGAGTATCTACGCTGCCGTTTCGGCCAAATTCTGAGTGCCCGAATGCGTCCAGGACAAAGCGGTTGTTGTAACCGGATAACTGCATGCCGGACACGGTGCGCTTGTTAAACTGGTAGTCAAAGCCCATCCTGGCATTCTGGTTGTTGGAGGTCGGTTCGCGGTCGCTGTCAGAAGTCAGGGAAATGGAGTTGCCATCCGTGCTCACGGTCCGGTCAAAATAAAAGCGCTGTGGGCGCTGGTTGAGGTTGTATCCATACTCCCCGTACAGATTCCATTTACCCTTCTTATGCAGTACGTTGAGGCTGGTGGACGCCAGGGCACCGCGGCCATATCCGGCAGACAGGGAGTAGGATCCTGTGGTGCCTTCGTCCTCGAGTTTCTTCATCACGATGTTGAGATAACCTGCATTGCCAAGGGCATCCAGATTGGAGGGCGGCGTGGTGATGATCTCTATTTTTTCGATGTTGTCCGCATTCATCCCTTCCAGGATCTGCAGCAGCGAGGAGGCCGGCAGATATTTCAGCTTGCCGTTGATCATGACCTGGACCCCGTCCTTACCTGCCAGCGAGATGCTCTCGTTTTGACGGTCCACGGTGACGCCGGGAGTTTTTTCCAGTACCTCCAGCGCATTGCCTCCCGCAGCCGTGATGGCATTGGATACGTTGACCACGAGGCGGTCAATTTTTTGCTCGAACAACTGTTTTCTTCCGGTCACAGCCACCTCGCCCAACTGGACAGCGGATTCCTGGAGGCGGATGATGCCCATATCGTGTCTGGGGGATTCAGGCCCCAGCTGTATGGTGGCTGACTGGTATGGGGTGTAGCTGATGTAATTTACGGATACCACGTATTGCCCGGGAGCGGTGCGCTCAAAGGAAAAAGACCCGTCTGAAGCCGAAACATTCCCTTTGACCAGGCTTTTGTCTGATTCCCGCTGAAGCAGGACCGTAGCGCCTATCACCGGCTGGCCGGACCCGTCCTGGACAATGCCCCGGATCTGGGCGGGAAGTAGGGTGTAACAGAAAGCACAGAGCAATAGCGCAGATAGAAGGTTTAATATGGTTTTCATGGAAAGTTTTGCTTTATTCAGGAGGCGCAAAAGTAAAGATAAATTACCAGGGACCTGTTTGAAAAAACAATTCGCCTTTAAAGTATTATATTTCCCTTCGGGGATTAAATTAAGGAGGTAAATTCAAAAATTCTAACTAAAGATGCTGGTATTTATTTTTAAGGCAAATAACATAAAAAAAAATGCCAGACACTCAAGTATCAGACATTTTTTAAGAACACAGTTATTTTTCAGTAAATCAATCTGTTTTTCTTTTTCGAATATTATCCGGAAACTTTTCCAAAAACCCATCCAACCACACCTGCTGAGATCGTGCCGAGGATCGTATTGGTGATCGTGTCTATCGCCATCATCTTGATGGTCATACCTGAGAAAGTCGCCATCATCCAAAGATCAAACCATATTTGTAAAAGCAGAAAAAAGATGACTCCTGCTTTCAATCCACCCATAAATGTGGATACGGAAGAGTGGTGCAGATAGAGTGCCAGCAATAGACTGATGGCGATGTTTGCCAGCACGATGGGAAGCATGGGTGGCTCCGCGTGCGCACAGGCCTGAAACGGTGACATCATTTCCGACATCAGGTCTTTAAGCAATATTCCAAATATCAATCCGCCCAGTAAAAAACTGGTGATGGCTCCCGCCAGTGTCCCGAAAATGATCTTTTTTTCCATTTTGAAAATTTTTGTTGTGAATTAAAGTTGGTTAGTTACGTACGGAAAAAGAGGATCTCATCTCGTTATGGATCGGGTTTGTAGGGACTAACCTTGCTGAAAAAGGACGGGGAAATCGGGGTAGAAATCGATGACAAATAAAAGTCATTCCAAATAAAAGAACGATGGGAATGCTCCGGGCAAACTGCACCATGATCAACAGGTTTTCGTTTCAAATATAGAATATTTATCCGGAACTCAAAATATTTTCAAATAATTCTTTGGAGAATATTGCAATGAGGATGATGTTTTTCTAAATATTGATAATATTATTAATATGTAATTTATAATAATTCTTGTGCTTGGCGTAAATAGCCCCAATTGTCAGGACTTTGTCTTTTTCCCGGAAATGAACGAGTAAGTATTCGAAACCCTCCCCACCGACCTCACTTACAGGCTTAAGGAGTGAATTCATAATCATGGAAACAGAAGGCTTGTCCGGTATTTTGTCTTAACCGAAATGACGGTTCCCCATCGGCCCCTTTTTGATTCTGCTGAAGGAAACTTATATTTGTGAAAAAAGATGGTGTATCAATTTAAAATAGGAGATGTGGTCAGGTTAAATTCAGGTGGTCCCGAAATGACCATCGCCCTGGTGATCCAGGACGAATCCGGTCCCATCTATCGCTGCGTCTATTTCTCCGGCGACCAGCTGGTCGACACTGAAAACCTCGTTTTTCCGGCCTCCATGCTCAGCTTTGTCCGGGCAGCCTGATCATAGGCCCGACCGTGGTGATACCGGCATTTCCTGATGGCAGAATGCCCCGTGTATGTATGGGCGTGATATCAGAGATCATCAGGTGACAAGATCTGCCTGCCTGTGCGTTCTGACCTGAACGCCTCTTCCGGTTTGCCGGTCATCCGGTTTATTCCTCAGGGTCCTCAAAGTTCAGCCTATACCTGACTCCAAGGTACATTTCCCTGCCCCGTGTCGGACCCCAAACCGAGGAGGTGTCAAAGTAGCGGCTGAAGGGATCCTGCCAGCTGATGATCGGCTGTCTTTGCCGGAAGTCAAACAGATTCTCGCATCCGGCATAGACCTCAAACCTTGCGAAGTTGTAGGTGAATTGAGCGCTGGCGATGGTATAGGGTTTCGAAAAATCAGGCCTTTGGAATTCCACCGGATTGGCTCTCGTGTCGGGCAAACGCTGCTCGCCGTACCAGTGCACATTCATGTCGAAGTGAAACCGGTTGCTCAAAGGTTTGTAGCTGAAGGTGGCCAGAACCTTGTGCATCGGGTTGAAAGGCAGGGACTGTCTGGTCTCTCCGACCTTGCGGTATACATCGAGGAAGTTGTATCCGGCTTTCAGTTCAAACCGATGGTAGATCTTGACGTACATCTCTGCCTGAAAACCATTGCTCACGCTGGTCCCGGTAAAGTTTTGAATGATGGCCTTGCGGGGGTCGGTGTCGTAATCGGGAAAGATCTGATTTTGAAAACTGGTGTGATAAAAATCCGCACTCAGGTAACCCGAAAAATTTTCGTCGTTCGTTTCAAATTTTTGTGTCAGGTTTACGCCCATGTTGACGGCTTTTTCGGGCCGCAAGCGCTCTGCAAAGACAATGTCCCTGGAGCTGACCAGCAATCCGATGTTTTCGCTGAACAGGTTGACCGTTCTCCAGCCGGTACCCAGATTGGCACGCAGGATGGTCCTGGGGGCAAGGTCGTATTTCAGCAGGGTTCTTGGCGTTAGGCGAAAGCCAAACTGGTTGTGCCGGTCGCCGCGGATCCCTGCGATCCAGGTGATCTTGTCATCCAGAAAACGCATCGTGTTTTCGGCAAAAAGTCCGGGTATGTTTTCGAGTCTCTGGTAATTTCCGGCGTAGGTCCTTTGCAAAATGGTATCGGCAAACGCGATGTCCTCATCCAGGTTCAGATGGCGATGGCTGATCCCGGTTTTCAGATCGTGGTTTGCATAACTGAGTTCGTATTGAATGTTGCCGTAAAAATTGGTTTGTCTTGCGTCGTACTTCACGGTGCCGAAATAGGAATTCTGGCGCTGTTGAAATGCAGAAGCAAACAGGACGATGCGCTGGCGGTCATTCAGGCGGTAGGACGTCTTGGTCCAGAACTCCGGTTGGTCGATGTTTACGATCTGCCCGTAGGCGCGGGTGCTGCCTTTGTCTTTCTCAGGGTCAAAGAAGGTTTGTCCTCCGGACCTTTTTTCGTGGAAGTAACGGAGTCCGATCTGACTGGAAATGCCCGGATCGCTCTCGTTTCCGTATTTCCAGCGGTTGGAGATCATGTACCGGTTCAGCAAGGGCAGGTCGAGAAAACGGTCGTCGTCCCGGTCGATCTTTGAGGCAGGGAGTACCGTATGTATGGCGGTGAGGTTGCTCCATTTTTCCTTTTGGATGGCCAGACGGCCATTGATGTGTTTTTCCAGGAAGTTGTTTACGTAGGCGTTCAGGTACAGCCGTTCGGATTTGTCCGGTTCCACGGTCTCCACATTGATCTGACCGCTGATGCTCTCAAATCCCTGCAATACGCTGTTCGCTCCCTTGGAGACGTAAATGTTGTCCACCAGCATGCCCGGTATGCTGCTGATGCCATAGGTGTAGCTCAGTCCCTGGATCAGGGGAAAGCCGTCGATCAGGAGTTGATTGTACACACCCGACAGGCCCAGGATGCGCAGTTCCTTGGAGTTGGTGATTACATTGGTCACCTGAGGCTGCACGGTGGTCTGCGTCTCAAAACAACCGGCCAGGTCGCAGCAGGCAGCCTTTCTGAGCTCTGTCTGGGTGATCTGTTCTGTCTTGATGGGCGTTATGTCAGAAATGATGACCCCGGCTCTCTGGCCTCTGACGACGACTTCGTCCAGCGATTTGATCTCGTACAACTTGATTTCGAGATGGCTTTCATCGCCCACTTCGATCGTGTCCGATGCATGACCCTCCAGTTGTGCGATCAGGACCTTGCTTGTGATGCCCGCTTTAGAAAGAATGAATGTACCGCGCTCATCCGTATCCAAACTTTGGTCGCTGCCCAGCCAGAATACCTTAACGCCCCGGAGTGGCTTGTTTTTGTCGTTACTTACCTTTCCGGACAGGTTTTGGGCAGATATTCCGGATACAAAGAGAAGGGCGGCCAGAAGCAGAAATATTCTCATGGGATGACAAGTGTAAAAAATGGAAGGCATGGCTTGATCCTGCAAAATTATGGGAAATTGCGGGTCCGGGCGGTTATTTTTGATTCCGGGCCGGGCGGGGGAAATTTGCCATATGTTTAGGCCTTTCCCCTGTAAATTATTTTTTTACAAGTTTAAAGCTTTGCCAGGCACCCAAAATTCTTTTTTCGAGTTCTGAAGGGGAATGCAGTTCTTCCGGAAGACCTCTTTCGGAAGTATACAAACTTGCAGTCTTTCCTTTCCCCCTCTGATCCAACCAGTGGAACACCACATAACAGGAACGGATCGTCAAAGGCTTATCCTTGTTGCTAAGTTTCGAATGCTTGTGCAACTCCACATGGACGATCCTGGCATGGCGGATCCCATCGGGAACCTGGACCGGTTTGATTTCTGTTTTTGCGATCGAGTCTGTACCGGAATCCATGCTTGCCCGGATGAACTTCTCCCTGCAGTAGGCTTCAAACTCTGATTCGGATTTGCATTTCTTCAGATTCAGATAAAGAATTCCTCCTGCTTCAGAATAAGTTTCTGACAGATGTTTGTTTCGGAAGCTGAAGACGGTGCGGAGGCTGGATCTCAGGATCACTTCCCAGGAGGGCAGGGGCAGAAAGGAATATTCCCAATCCTTTGCAGCATACCAGCGGATGCTGTCCTCCCAGGTATTTTCCAGGAAGTCGTGGTTGCCCTGCAGATAGGGCAGAACGCAGTAACGCTCCTGGATCCTGCGGGGATGCTTGCTGATCCTGGCAGCTCCTTCCGATGGGTCGATAATTTTCATTCTACCTGCAATGCTTTGGTCTTCCTGCCTGACGGGTCTTAATTCTACGTAATAACTGTGGCCGGGATACAGGTTCAGTCTTATTTCTTCCCTTACATTTTTTATTTGGGTCCAAAGTCTGGTTTCACCGGTCAGCACGGTGTTCACCCGGTATATGCGATCCATTTTAGCCTTGACACACAATCCCTCATCATCCTGGAGGATCACGCCCAGCCAGTTGTCCGGAAAGTCATCCCTATGGTCCCTCAGAAAGTAGATATGGGCAAATTTTGAAGTATCCATGTTTGCCGGTCCGGGGGTGTAAGGACCGATTTGGGCCTTTCCGAAAAGCGGCAGGAACGGAAGCAGGACCAGGAAAAAATAATCGCGTTTTGATGCCATTCTGTTCAAATAGACTGAAGAGATCCTTCAGAATGGGCGGCCATCAGGAAAAATGACCGGATGGACCCTGAATACCGTGCTGTGATCATGCGGATTCCCGTTTGTTCTTAGCATGTATTGCATTCTCCTGAATGATTTCAGATGTGCAATATAGCAATGACAAGGGTATTCAGCCTGTCTTTTTGAAACAGCTTCAGGTAGGTAACGGTAATTCAATTCAGATGGGGGCAGGAGAAATTTTAAAGGCTCCTGCTGTTTCTGAGATCAATTCTGAAGTATCAATTTTCCGGATTTGGAACCGCCGTGCTCGCCCTGAATTTTCCAAAAATAAATTCCGTTCGGAAGGCTCCCGCCATTGCCGCTGCGTCCATCCCAAATAATCTTAAAGTCTCCTGGAGGTATGGAGTTGCCATCCAGCAATCTCCTGACTCTATTGCCATTTCCGTCGAGTATTTCGAGGACCAGCCGTTCCGACTCAGTCAGGGAAAACTCGATATTCACTTCTCCGGACGATGGATTGGGATAGATCATTTCGTCGGCGTAACGGGCATTCCAGAGTACGGTGGATCCGGTCGAAAGGGAGTCGTAGCAATTGCGGGCTCCTACGAAATAACTGGCAGAAACATCGCGGTTGTGTCGCGAAGCCGTTTCCTGCCCCGGCAGATAGGCGCGGATGTATTCCGTTTTCACTCCGTCCGGAGAAACGGTCACGCGGAGGTGACCGGCATTCGGAAGGATCTGTCCTGCAAAATAGCCGTAATCATCGGCCTGATTGGGCCCGGTGAAATTGGGCAGACTTGGTTGTGGCACGAGCTGATAGATCAAACATTCCTTGTCCTGTTTGGCAAAAAAGTGATCGTGTCCGTGAAAGAAGGTGGTCACCCTGTTTTCTTTCAGCAGGTCCTTGATTGGTTTCGGCCATCCGGGCCGGTTGCTTGCCCATCCGTCGGTTCCATCCAGATTTTTTCCGCCCCATTCGTATTTGTCCGCAAATTCTATACCGCCCCTGCCCAGCGGATCGCCACCCACGAGTTGATGCGCAAAGACAAACTTGAATCTGGCCCTGCTCGATTCCAGCGTGGTTTTAAGCCAGTCGTATTGCGTTTTGCCCAGGGTCCAGCGCCATCCGTTCAGGGAATCCGGTTTTGGCTTGGTATAAAAATAGGGATCGAGCACTACAAAAAGGGCATCGCCCCAATGCCAGGCATAGTAATTCTCCCGTTTGCCGATAAAGGGATGTTCGGTCTCGTCGCCGGTATAGAATTTGTCCGGATGGGGATTCGGAAAGTATTTTTTGCGATCGAGCGTGCCATATATGGCCACATTTTCTGCTGTTCCGTTTAATTGCCAGCCCGCCTCACCTTCGTGGTTGCCCATGGCGATAAACAGGGGAAGGGAATGACAAACCGATTCGTAATATCCGCGCATGTATTTTACGCGATGTGTGACGGTGTCGTGGGTGATCCGGTTTTGTGCGTTTTTCAATTTGTCCGACATGAAGATATCACCGAGATCAACCATGAAGTCGGGAGAATCGGCCAGTTGATTTTCGAGACAGCGTCGATAGAGCGCGGTGTCTGAAAATGAATCCAAATGGGGGTCTGCCTGTACGACAAAAGTGAATACGCTACCCTGGGGTCTTTGCGTGTGAAAGCTTCGTTCCGGCCTTGTCGAAAAATTCGTTTCTCCCGGACGTCGATGGCAGATGCGATAAAAGTAACGCGTATTGGCCAGAAGGCCTCCAAGCACTATTTCTGCCGGCTCTCCCGCGGGAATGTTTTGCCAGGAGGTCTGCTGGTTTAGATTTCCTCTTGTGTTGCCGTATTGAAGGCATACTTCCGCGTTTTCGGAAAAAAACGCCCGGACGGTTACGCCCTCGTCCGTCGGCCTTCCCAGAATCTCGGAATGTTCCAGCTTTTGGGAATATGCCTGTGCGAGGCATATCAGCGAGCATGTAAAAATGTAAAGTAGCTTTTTCAATGGTTTAGTTTTATAAGGCTCTGTACAGAATGGTTTATCCCTTCAAGACTCAGGAAATAAATACCCTCGGGCAGGTCGGAAAAATCTACTGTATCCGGATCTTTTCCAAAGAAAACAATTTGGCCGATGGCATTGGTCAGTTTAAAAATCGCGTTTTCAGGAGGCTTGTTGAAATGAATGCGGTCGTTAAATGGATTCGGGTATGCCAGCAAGCCCAGGTTTTCGCCTGAAGGGTCGTCCGTTTTTACGCTCAGGTCTTGTCCGCCTCTTACGCACAGGATATTGAGCTTATCGGATTTCTCGGCGTAGGTCGTGATTCCAAAGCGCGTATCGAGATACCAGGCGCGGGTTGTTTGATTCGGCAAGCTGGTACCGGACCAGTATTTTTTCGTTCCGATCGTCGGAAAAAAGGCCTTGTTTACACAGGGATTAGCAAGGTTTGCGTCGGTCAGAGACTGAAGCTCCTTGATATTTGGCAG